>JBBRUO010000264.1:0-7790 GCA_038247725.1 Gemmatales bacterium | reverse complement strand
TGGTCGCGTCATCCACCACAACGGTCGCGTCCGGGAAAAACTTCTGGACGTGTTGGGACATGGCCATCGGCGCGGCGTGCTTCAACTCGAGGACGTGGATTTCGGCGACTTCCGTCCGCCGTGCAGGCGGGAGAACACCCGACACACCCGACACACCCGGTGTGTTCCGCATTCCCGGCATACCCGACCCACCCGGCATACCTCCCGACATGCCCGGCCCACCCGGCATACCCGCCCCCGGCTGTGGTTCAATCGGCGGCGGGCTGAAGGGATCGCGGCCGCGCGGCGGGCCACGGTCAGCCGGGGCGCGGGGCACTCCGGCACCCGGTTGTGGTGCCCAGTTGACCGCGTTGCCCTTCGGCCGCTTGAACACCAGTTGGATTTCGCGCCCGACGTTCACCTGCCCGGCGAACTCCCACCCGCGCATCTGCATGTCGGCGAGCAACTTCACCAGTTCGTCCTTCGTTTTCGGCTCGTCGAAGACTTCGTGCTCCACTCGCTGCTGCGGGCCGCGCGGGCCGGGGCCGACCAGCGGGTCCGTCGGTCTTGGCGCGGGCGGCGCGACCGGCGGCCGGGGAGGAACCGGCGGCTGCGGGTCGTACAGGCGCGTCGGCCCCGGAAACGGCTCCGGTCGCGGGGCCGGGCGGGTCGCCTCCCGCGCGGGCGGTTGGTCTTGGGCGTCGGCGGTGGTGCGCCACCCGCCCGCGCCCGTCAGCATCAGCCCGGCGGCGGCGATCCCGGCCGCGACCAGCAGTTTCGTCTTCATCAGCGTTCCCTCCGTTACGGATTGGGCCAGTTTCAACACACTCGACGGCACCGCGAGACCGGCGTCGGCCCCGCCCCGTGCCAGGGCCAGTGCCTTCGCCGCCAGCACCGGCGGGACGGCGGCGGTCCCAGTCCCGAGCGCCACCGTGCCGACGGCCAGCACCGGGGTGAGGCCGCGAGCGGTCAGCGCTTTGAGCAGCGCCTGCCGGGCGCGGGTGAGGCGACCCGACACGGTGCCGAGTTTGCACCCCAGTTTGGCGGCGACATCCGGCTGGCGGACCCCTTCCAGTTCGCACAGCACGAACACGGTTCGGAGGACCGCCGGCAGCCGCTCGACTTCCTCGTGGACGGCCGCGTGCAGGTCATCCCAACGCGGCTCGGGCGAAACGGCTTCGGGTTTCGCCGACTTCTGCTCCCTCGACTTCCGTCGCGCCGCCGACCGCCGGACTTTCAGACAGACCTTCACCGCGACCCCGTGCAGCCAGCCGCCGACCGACTTCACCCGGCCCAACTTGCCGGCCGATTGCACCAGCGCGAGGAAGGTCGCCTGGAACGCGTCCTCGGCGTCGGCGGAATCGGGCAACAGTTGCCGACAGACGGCCCACGCGAGCGGCCCGTGCCGGTCGAGCAGCGTCTGGAAGGCCGATTCGTCGTGGCCGTCGGCGAAGCGGCGCAGCAGGTCCGCGTCCGACGCGCCGGGGGCGGTCGGATCGTCCGTCAGGCGGGCGGCCCGGCGGAGGACGATTTGCAGCAGCGTCGGCGTCACGGGCGTGGCCTCCGCCAGTACGTTCCCGCGCGGGGCCGATTCCTACAAGGGCGGTGCGACGGATTCGGGTCGGTTGGCACTCTGCCCGCGAACTTCCCTGTCCGCCGCCGGCAATCCGCGATAGTGTGGCACGAACACCCGGAAGGGAACCCGTTCGCAGCCAACCGGAGTGGAAGACCCGCGATGCCCGACGCCACCGACCCGACGACCCCGGAATCGCCGGCTACTGACCCGATGTCGCTCCCGGTTCTCATCCCCGCCCCGCCGGCCGGGGAATCCGCGGACGAACGGATTCGCCGGCTGGAGGAGATGGTGGCGCGGCTAACCCGGGCGGTGGAGCCGCCCCACGGGTACTCGCCGGCCCCGCTGGTCGCGCTGTCGGCCCCGCCGGCCGACGGCGAGTCGCCCCGCCGCTGGTATCGGTTCATCTTCCGCGAACTGAAGTTGATCGCGCGGATGTACCTCGACCCCCGCTACCGCCTCAGCCGGGTGGCCCAGTTCGGGGTGCCGTTGGTCTTCATCCTGATGGTGACGAACTACCTCGTCTTCTACTCCTTCTGCTTCGGCGGCATCCCGATCCTGTCCCCCGTCGCCGAGCGGTTGGGCAACCTGATCCTCGCCGTCGTCGGGTATAGCATCCTGCGGAAGGAAGCCGTCCGATATCAGGCGGTGCTGGACTACCTCGCCCGCACCGGCCGCGGCTGACCGCCCCGAGACACGACCCGGAGAAGTTCGAGATGACCGTCGCGGTTCCCGCACCCGGTTTCATCGACACCCGCCCGCCGGAGGCCCGCGAGCGGCTCACCCACGACCGCGGCTACGACCTGCACCTGGCCCTGCTCGTCGATGCCACCGACGGTTCCCCCATCGCCCCACTCGATGTCACCTTCACCACCCGACCCGCCGGCATCGCCGAGCACCCGGCCGGCCACGTCGCCCAACTCCTCCCGGCCATGACCGCCATCGCCGCCCTCGACCTCGACGCCCGCCTGGTCCACGTCACCGACCGCGAGGCCGACTCGGTCGGGCACTGGCGGTAGTGGGACCGACGCACACCGTCTTGGTGCGGGGCAACACCCGGCGCGGAGTTCGGTCAGCCGCGGGTCTGGCAAATCTTTCGGGCAATCGGAAGTTCTGGCGTTGCCGGAGGTTGGGAAAGACCTCACCCCCGGCCCCCACTCCGTCCCGGAGAAGGGGTGTTCAACCCGCCCCGGTGGAACGAGCATTCGGCGTGATGAACCGAACCCCCCAGAGGAACCACGCCCGGAACGTGGACGAACGGCGACGTGTCCCTGTTGAACACCCCCTCTCCGGGACGGAGAGGGGGCCGGGGGGTGAGGTCTTCCGACTGGCCAGAAAGTTTTGCCAGACCCGACCGAAACGGTGGGCTGGAATTCGCGTGCCCGCGTTAAATTTTTCACCTATTCTTTCTGCAACTGCTGATGCTCGCTCAAAGGGCTCAGGACTCGACACGACTGGCCCCCTCATACTCATCGCCACATGCCCACTTACCCCTTGACCGGCGTCAGAGTCAGCCGTGCCCCCGCCCGGATCACCGCCCTCTACCTCGCGTTCGGCCTGCTGTGGATCTGGCTGAGCGATCGCGCGCTCGTCTGGCTCGGGTACGGCGACGACCACGCCTTCCTCGCCGCGGCCGGCAAGGGCACCGCGTTCGTGGCCGTCACGGCGGTGCTGCTGTTCTGGCTGGTGCGGCGGGAGGTGGCGGCGGTGCGGCGGTCGGAACGCCTGCTGCGTGCGGTGCTCGACGGGACGACGGACGCGGTATTCGTGAAGGACCGCGACGGCCGCTACCTGCTGGCCAACGGGGCGACAGTGCGGTTCATCGGCCGGCCGGTCGCTGATGTCCTCGGCAGGAACGACCTCGAACTGTTTGAGGCCGCCAGTGCCGAACGGTTGCTGGCCAACGATCGGGCAATTCTGACAGGCGGCGAGGTCGTCACCCTCGAAGAGACTCTCACGTCCGCCGGCGTGAGCCGCACCTACCAGACGACGAAGGCCCCGTACCGGGACGCCACCGGCACAGTGGTCGGCCTGGTCGGCGTTGCCCGTGACATCTCCGACCGCAAGCGGGCGGAAGAGGCGCTCCGTGAGACCGAAGCCCGGCTCCGCGAGGCGCAGCGGATCGCCCGGCTGGGCAGTTGGGGTTGGGAGCCGCCGACTGACCGCGTGTGGTGGTCGGACGCCGAATTCGAGCTTTTCGGTGTCGATCGGCAAGTCGTGAATCCGTCCTTCACCGCGTTCCTTGCACTCGTTCACCCGGACGACCGGGCGGTCGCGGTCGCCCGAGTCGAGGCGATGAGGGGCGGGGCCGACGAGTTCGCCAACGACCTGCGGATCGTTCGACCAGACGGGGCGATCATGTGGCTCCATAGCCGTGCCCGCGCCACGCGGAACGCCGGGGGGACCCTGATCTCCGTCGAGGGGACCGACCAGGACATCACCGGCCGACGACTCTCCGAGATGGCCGTTCGCGAGAGTGAAGAGCGGTTGCAAGCCGCCGTCGAGGTCGCCCGTCTGGGGGTCATCGTCGTGGACTACGACCGGCAGACCGCCGACCTCTCCCCCCGAGCGGCCGAACAGTTCGGGCTCACGCCGGGCGTGCGGGTCACGCGGGCCGACCTGCACGCCCGGTTCCACCCGGACGACCGGGCCGAACTTGAGCGGCAGACCGCGAGCGCGCTGGAGCCGTCCGGGACGGGCTGGTTCAGTCTGGAACACCGGGTGGTCCGTCCGGACGGCACGACCCGGTGGCTGAACGTCCGCAAACAGGTCACCTTCGCCGGCAACCGCCCGCACCGGGCGGTCGTCGTCACCCAGGACGTGACCGAGCGCCGGCTGGCGGAGGAAGCCCTGCGAGCGAGCGAGATGCGGTACCGCCTGCTGTTCGAATCGAACCCGCACCCGATGTGGCTGTACGACGTGGATTCCTTCGGGTTTCTGGCCGTCAACGACGCCGCGGTCCTGGCATATGGCTACTCCCGCGACGAGTTCCTCGCCATGACCATCCGGGTCATCCGGCCGGCCGAGGACGTGTCGCAGTTGGAGGCGATCGTCGCCCAACTCACCCCCAGCCCCACCCGGTCGTCGCAGTGGCGGCACCTTCGGAAAAACGGGGAGGTGTTCCACGTCGACGTGTCCAGTCACGAATTGCCGGGTGAGGACGGCCGTTCTCGGCTGGTGCTGGCGCTAGACATCACCGAACGACTGCGGGCCGAGCAGGCGCGGGACGAGTTGCTCGCCCGGCTCCAACTGTACCTCGACCGCATGCCGATCGCCTACGTGCTCTTAGATGCCGACACCCGTTGCGCCGACTGGAACCCCGCCGCCGAGAACATCTTCGGGTACACCCGGGAGGAGATTATCGGCCAGCCGGTGCAAGTCCTGGTCCACCCCGACGACCGGGTCCACGTCGATACGATCGAGCACCGATTACGGACCGGGGACGTGGAGGCTCAGAGCGTCAATCGGAACGTCACCAAGGATGGGCGGGTGATCACGTGCGAGTGGCACAACACCCCGCTGTTCACCCCGAGCGGAGCGTTCCTTGGCGTCCTCTCGATGGCTCTGGACATCACCGAGCGGGTCCGCACCGCCGAGCGAGTCCGCGCGAGCGAGGAGCGGCTGCGGATGACCCTCTCCGCCGCCCAAATGGGCACGTTCGACTGGGACATCCCGAACAACGCGATCGTCTGGTCGGACACGCACTACGAACTGTTCGGCTACCCGCCGGACGTCCGCTTCCCGGTGGAGTACCGCCACTTCGCCGAGCCGATCCACCCGGACGACCGGGCGCGGGTCGAGCAGGCCGTCCGTGCGGCGATGGAGACCCGCACGCCCTACGCGTGCGAGTTCCGGCTGCCGCTCCCGGACGGTCGGGTCCGCTGGGTCGCGGGCACCGGGAACTTCCATTACGCCGCCGACGGCCGGGCCATGCGGATGATCGGCACCGCGGCCGACGTGACCGAGCGCAAGACGGCCGAGATCGCGCTCCGCGCGAGCGAGGAGCGACTGCGCCTCGCCCTGGAGGCCGGTCAGATGGGCACGTTCGACTGGGACCTCGCGACGAACGCCGTGGTCTGGTCGGACACGCACTACGAGTTGTTCGGGTACCCGCCGGGGGACCGGTTCCGGGTCGAGTTTCGGCACTTCGCCGACCGCATCCACCCGGACGACCGGGCGCGGGTCGAGGCCGACCTCGGGGCGGCGCGGGACGGGCGGCCCTACGCGAACGATTGCCGAATCATCCTCCCGGACGGGACCGTGCGGTGGGTCCAGGGGCGCGGTGAGTTCACTTACGCCGACGACGGGCGGCCCGTGCGGATGCTCGGCACCGCTCAGGACATTACCGACCGGAAGCGGGCCGAGGCGGAGTTGATGATGCGGGACCGGGCCATTCAGGCCCTCAGCCAGGGCATCGTGATCACTGACCCGACCCAGCCTGACAACCCGATCATCTATGTCAGTCCCGGGTTCGAGCGGCTGTCCGGGTACTCGGCGGCCGAGGTCGTGGGCAGGAACTGCCGATTCATGCTCGGGAAGGACACCGACAAGGCGGAGTCCAGGCGGCTCGGCGACGCGATCCGGGCCGGGGACGCGTACACCGGCGAAATACTCAACTGTCGTAAGGACGGCACGACGTTCTGGAACGCGTTGTCGATCGACCCGGTGCGGGATGCGGGCGGTCGGCTGACTCAGTTTATCGGCATCGAGACGGATATCTCGGCCCGGCGGTCGCTGGAGGAGCAGTTCCGCCAGGCGCAGAAGATGGAGGCCGTCGGCCGGTTGGCCGGCGGGGTGGCGCACGATTTCAACAACCTGCTCACCGTCATTAACGGGTACTCCGAACTGATGCTGATGGGGTTGCCGCCGGACGACGGCAATCGGCCGGCGGTGTCGGCGGTGCTAGACGCCGGCGAGCGGGCGGCCGGGCTGACGGCGCAACTACTGGCGTTCAGCCGCAAGGCCGTCGCCGCCCCGCGGGTGCTGGACGTGCGGGACGCGGCGGCCAGCGCCGAGCAACTCCTCCGCCGGCTGATCGGCGAGGACGTGGCCCTCTCCCTCGCCCTGCCGCCCCACCCGTGTCGAATCGTGATCGACCCGAACCAGTTCGACCAGGTGCTGCTGAACCTGGCCGTGAACGCCCGCGACGCCATGCCGGCCGGCGGCCGGCTGGGCATGGCGGTCGAGGCCGCCGCCCACCCCGGCGGCGTCCGGACGCCCCTGGGCGATCTGCCGCCCGGCCGGTACGTGGAGATGGCCGTGACCGACACCGGGTGCGGCATGACGGACGAGGTGAAGGCCAAGATCTTCGAGCCGTTCTTCACCACCAAGGAGATGGGAAAGGGGACCGGTCTGGGGTTGGCGGTCGTCCACGGGGTGGTGCAGCAGGCCGGCGGCGGCATCCTCATCGAGAGTGCGGTCGGGGCGGGGACGACGTTCCGCCTGCTGTTCCCGGAGTCCGCCGCGCCGACGACGGCGGTCGCGGCCGCCGACCTGACGGCGACGGCCGCCGGGACGGAGACGATCCTCCTGGTGGAGGACGAGGAGTCGGTGCGGATGATCGGCCGCATCGCCCTGGAGAGCCAGGGGTACCGGGTGCTGGAGGCGGAGTGTGGGGCGGACGCCCTCCGCGTCGCCGAAGGGGCCGGCGACCTGCACCTGCTCGTGTCCGACATGGTGATGCCGGAGATGAACGGCCGCGAGCTGGCCGACGCCCTCCGCCACCGCTACCCGGCGTTGCGCGTGCTGTTCGTCAGCGGGTACACCGACGACATGGTCTTCCTCGACGGCGTCCGGAACGCCGTCGATGCCTTCCTCCAGAAGCCGTTCAGCCCGCTTGGTCTCGCGCGGAAGGTGCGGGAGGTGCTCGACGCTCCGGCCCGGTAACCAGACTCGAACGCGACCGGGCGGCCACTAGCTCGACGTCCGCGTCGAGGAAGCGGGTCAGGAACAGGGTGCCGAGTGACACCAACAGGTGGGGTTTCATGGCGGTATTCCTCGGCGTGTCCGTGCCCGATTCTACCCCACGCCCTCCCGCGGGGCACATCCAGACCCTTCGGGTCTGGCAAGGCGGAAGACCTCACCCCCCGGCCCCTCTCCGTCCCGGAGAGGGGGTGTTCAAAAGGAACACGTCGCCGTGTCACCGCGTTTCGAGCTTGGTGTCCCTGGGTGGCTCGGCTCCTGCAGCCAGAGACCGTTCCACCGGTGCGGGTTGAACACCCCCCTCTCCGGGACGGAG
>JBBRUO010000263.1:0-7805 GCA_038247725.1 Gemmatales bacterium | reverse complement strand
GGTTGCCGTGCAGGGCGGCGTGGGCCAGCCACTCCATGTGCAGGGACATGGGCAGCACCGCCCGGCCGTCGATGACGTGCGAGCGGAGGACGGGGTTGGCGGTGAAGTCGAGGGACCGCCTGAATATCACGCTGGGTTTAGGGCTAGGTTTGATGGTGTCCCGCAGGCGTTGTAGGCAAACGAAAATGCCTTGAAAAGCAGTTTTTCGGCTGCGAAAACGGCCTGAAATCAGCTTCTGCAACGCCTGCGGGACACCACCGACAAAACAGGGCCAGGGATAAAGAGGACGGACGACGAACGCATGGGAGCCTCGGATGGGAAAAGGGGCGGGATCAATATCCCCGCCGCCGCGTGGCACCGCAAGACGCGGCCCGGCGGTTTTAACATGGCTGCCGCGCCGCGCCATCCGTTGCCACCCCCCCCCGGCCCCGAAACGCCGAAACAGAACCGCCGGGTGATTCAGGAGTTTCTCATCGTTTCATGGGTACAATTCGGGTAATTATGAGAACGGTTCCGGCGCACACCCCGCCCGCGAGACGGTCCCACCCATGACGTTGATCGACACCCTGACCGACCGCGGGCTGATCCACGCCGACGACCGCGACAAGGCCGTCGCCGCCGTCGCCGCCGCCCCCGTCGGCAGCCCGCCGCACTTCGTCCTGCTGGAGAAAGGGTTCGTCAAGGAAGACGCGCTACTGCCGGTGCTGGCCGACGAGTTCGGCATGGAGTTCGTGGACCTGACCCAGACGACAGTGGACACCGACGCGCTGGCGAACATGCCGCAGAAGCTGATCCACCGCAAGAACCTGATGCCCATCGCCCGGCATAATGGCACCCTGGTGGTGGCCATCGGCGACCCGTTCGACCCCTACGCGGTGGACGAACTGCAGACCCTCACCGGCCTCGACGTGCAGCCGGTGCTGGGCAGCGCGCGGGAGATCGGCCGGCTGCTGAAGACGCACTTCGGGGTCGGCGGCGACACCGTCTCGACCCTCATGGCCGAGGCCCGGTCGAAGGACGACGTGGAGTTGCTGGAGGACATCGAGGCGGACGACAGCGAGCTGGCCAAGCAGGCGCAAGAGGCGGGCGTCATCAAGCTGGTGAACACCATCCTCATCGAGGCGGCGAACGAGCGGGCGTCGGACATCCACATCGAGCAGGAGGAGACCACCCTCCGCGTCCGCTACCGCATCGACGGCCTCCTGCAAGAGCAGCGGATGCCGCCGGAGATCACCCGCTTCCAGGCGGCCATCGTGTCCCGCCTGAAGATCATGGCGCGGCTGAACATCGCCGAGAAGCGGCTGCCCCAGGACGGCCGCATCAAGATGAAGGTGCAGGGTCGAGAGATCGACGTGCGGGTGTCCATCATCCCGATGGTCCACGGCGAAGGCATCGTCATGCGGTTGCTGGACAAGGGCCGCATGGTCTTCAACCTGCGGAACATGGGATTCCTGCCGGACACCGACAAGCGGTTCCGCCAGCTCATCGACCGTCCGCACGGCATCGTGCTGGTGACCGGGCCGACCGGGTCCGGCAAGTCCACCACCCTGTACGCCGCGCTGAACGAGATCAAGGACGAGACCACCAAGATCATCACCGTCGAAGACCCGGTGGAGTACCAGCAGAACGGCATCAGCCAGATCCAGGTCCACTCGAAGATCGGCCTGACGTTCGCCACCAGCCTGCGGAGCATCCTGCGGCACGACCCGGACGTCGTGCTGGTGGGCGAGATCCGCGACAAGGAGACGGCCGAGATGGCCATCCAGGCGTCGCTGACGGGGCACATGGTGTTCAGCACCCTGCACACCAACGACGCGCCGAGCGCGTTCACCCGGATGATCGACATGGGGGTGGAGCCGTTCCTGGTGTCGAGTACGGTGGAAGGGATCATGGCCCAGCGGCTGGTGCGGACCATCTGCGGCGACTGCAAGACGGAGTTCGTGCCGACCGAACACGACCTGCCGTCCGACTTCCCCAAGACGCACCCGCTCACCGGCGAACCGGTGGAAACGGTGTCCAAGGGGGCCGGCTGCCGGGCCTGCCGCAACTCCGGCTACCGCGGGCGGACGGGCATCCACGAACTGCTCATCGCCTCCGACTTCATCCGGGACCTGGTGGTACAGCGGGTGAACTCGTCCGTCATCCGCATGGAGGCGCTGAAGGCCGGCATGCGGACCCTGCGACAGGACGGGTGGCTGAAGGCGCTGGCCGGCACCACCACCATCGACGAAGTCGCGCGGACGACGGCCGGGGATATTTCGTAGCAAGTTCCAAGTTCCAGGTTCCAAGTTCAAAGTGGGAACCGGCTGTGGCAATTGTTTTTGGCGAACCCGGCCCTTGCGGGCCGGGTTCGCCAAAAAACGCCAAACTCCTTTTTGTTTTCAACTTTGAACCTGGAACTTTGAACCTGGAACGTCCCCATGCCCGACTACACCTACACCGCGCTGGCCATGTCCGGGGCCAAGTCCACCGGCACCCTGTCCGCCAACACCCAGGCGGAGGTGGAGGCGCAGCTCGGCGCGAAGGGGCTGTTCCCGGTCAGCATCGCCGAGGCCAAGCCGGGGAGCACCGGCAGCTTCGGCGGCCTGTTCTCCGGCGTCGGCGGGCGGGCGCTGGCCACCTTCTACGGCCAGCTCGCCGACCTGCTGCACTCCGGCGTGCCGCTGCTCCGGTCGCTCGAACTGTTGGAGAAGCAGAGCGTCAACAAGACCCTTCAGGCGACCGTCCGCGACGTGCGGATGCAGGTGGCCGAGGGGACCGGCCTGTCCGAGGCGATGGGCCGCCACCCCCGCGTGTTCAACGACCTCGTCGTCAGTATGGTCCGCGCCGGGCAGGAGGGCGGGTTCCTGGAAGACGTGCTGAAGCGGACGGCCACGTTCGTCGAACACCAAGAGGACATGAAGTCGAAGGTGGTCGGGGCGCTGGCGTACCCGGCGTTCCTCGCCCTCGCCGGCGTCAGCGTGCTGCTCATGCTGGTCATCTTCTTCGTCCCCAAGTTCAAGACCCTGTTCACCCGGCTGGAAGAGAAGGGCGAACTACCGGACCTGACCAAGGCCCTGCTGTGGTCGAGCGGGTTCCTGATCAACTGGTGGTGGGCGCTCATCATCGTCGGCGGCGCGGCCGTGGTCGGGTTCATCTTCTGGTCCCGCACCCTGTCCGGTCGGTACACCCTGGACGCCCTCCGGCTGCGGCTGCCGGTGTTCGGCAACATCTTCCGCAGCCTGGCCTTGTCCCGCTTCTGCCGCATCCTCGGCACCATGCTGCACAACGGCATTCCCCTGCTGAAGTCGCTGAGCATCGCCA
Organism: Gemmatales bacterium; assembly: GCA_038247725.1. Classification (GTDB taxonomy): domain Bacteria; phylum Planctomycetota; class Planctomycetia; order Gemmatales; family Gemmataceae; genus JALHQU01. Next base: position 4,502 of record JBBRUO010000263.1, on the reverse strand, counting down.
AGGACAGCACCGGCAACAAGCTACTGTCCGACGCCATCGAGAAGTCGGCCGAGAGCATCACCGCCGGGCAGAAGTTGGCCGACCCGCTGCGGCGGAACAAGTACTTCCCGCCCGACGTGGTGGAGATGATCGCCATCGCCGAGGAGGCGAACAGCCTGGAGAAGGTACTCATCGACGTGGCCGACGGGCTGGAGAAGCGGACCAGCCGGAGCATGGAACTGATGGTGAAGCTGCTGGAACCGGTCATGCTGCTGGTGATGGCCGTGGCCGTGCTGCTGGTCGTCGCCGGCCTGCTACTGCCGGTGTTCAAGATGGGCTCCGCCGTCGGCAAGTGACGGCAAAGTTGGGAGGGTATTGCGCAATGGATGACTTCACCCAGCAGATCGCTTCCGCGGCCGAAAACGCGGTCGCGCTCTGCGAGTACCACTGTGCAGCGGCATTGGATTATTCGGAAGCCAGCCTCCAATTCGTGGAACGCACACTGGCCGAAGCGGATCGGTGGGCGGGCGAATTAACGGCTGAACAACTCAAGACTGAGATCGAGAGCGTGGGGTGTTACATTCTGGAAGTCGGTCGCCGGGAGTTCGGCGGCCGTTACCTCTGGCATGACGAGCGGAATCAACCCATCCTCGTCGTCGGGGAACCGACCCGCCGAATCGCACTCCTCGCCCAAGACAAGGTGCGCGGTCGTCTCGGTGGGGACGCCGGGGACAACATTCCGTTCTTCTACGCGGGCTTCGTGGATCGGGCACGGTCCGCACAACCGGGCACGGATGTCTTGTATGTGTAACGTCACGTCCGGTAGAATTCTTTCCGATGACCCCGCGTCTCTACCTCGATGTCGATCCGCGGCACCTCCGGCTCCCGCGTTCGCGGAGTTCCGGTGCCGACCCGTACCGGCTCCAACAGCAGATCGCACGTTACCGAAATACCGTCATCGGGATGCCGGTCATTGAGGTGAGTCGCGGCACCGACGGCGAACTCGTCATTAACAACGGGGTCACGAGGGCGACACGGGTCGCGCGACTACTGCCGGGCAAGCTGGTTCGAGTCGAGGTCATCGACGACCTTCCGATCCCCGTCGGCGCGTACCCCAAAGTCGAGGACACACTGCCATGACCGATACGACCCACGATGAACTCTTGGACGCGCTCGCCGAGTTGCGGACGCTGTTCCCGGATTGGCGGTTCGGGCAATTGGTGTCGAATCTCGCGCTTGCCGCCGGACGCGACGGCGCGATCTGGGACGCGGACGACGCCGAGTTGCTGGCGTCCGCCCGACGCCTCCTCGCCCGAAAAGAGTCGCGGGCTACCCTAACCGTTTAGCGTTCCACACCCCAGGTTCCCCATGCCCCGCCGACTGATTTCCTCCGGGTCGAAGTTCGAGGCCGAGATCGGCTTCTCCCGTGCCGTCGTGGACGGCGATATGGTGTACGTGTCCGGCACCACCGGGTTCGACTACGCCACCATGACCATCTCGGACGACGTGGCCGAGCAGGCCGACCAGTGCCTGAAGAACATCGGCGCGGCGCTAACCCAGGCCGGGGCGACATTCGCCGACGTGGTGCGGGTGACGTATATCCTCCCACGGGCCGACGACTTCCAGCCGACGTGGCCGGTGCTGGCGAAGTTTTTCGGCGACGTGCGGCCGGCCGCCACGATGATCTCCGCCGGCCTCATCGACCCGCGGATGAAGATCGAGATCGAAATCACCGCCCGCATCGGGTCGGGAAGCAAGGCGTAGGGGTGCCCACAACCGACATTCAGAATCATCACATCAGTTCACTATATTCGTGGCACTTCAACCGAGGTGTCACCGATGACCGAGTCCGACCCGCCGACCTCCGTCGCCGTCATCGCCCGAGCCGCGTACCTGCGGGCGTGCGGCTGTGACTGGCCGGATGTCGCCGAGAAACTGACCCGTGCGATGACCGAAACGGTCGCCCTGTCGCGGCACCCGGAGTGGCCCCGACTGTACCGTCTCGCCGCCCGGACGGTGGCGCGGGAAGCGGAGGCCGACGCGCGCCACGAGCGCCGCCGCGCCCTCCGCTCGGCTGACGAAGGCGTGGCCACGGCCGCTGCCGAGGAGGCGTACAAGCTTCGGGCGAAGCGGCGGGGAGCGGCGAAACCGCCGGAACCGAGCGAGCGCGACAAACTCGTCCGCGCGTACCTGGATTGCCTGAACGCCATGTCCGTCGAGGAGTTCCAGTCGCTCGAAGCGGCGGCGCGAGCCGAGTCGAATGTAACGCCCCCGTAACGGCGGCCGCCCACCTCGCGCTCTTTCTCCTACTGTCTCGTCGTAAGATTGTCCCCGCGCCGCAGCCGGCCCCTGGTCGCCGCGGCCCGCAACCCCTCTCCGAGGTGACAACCATGCGTCTGCGACACTGGCTGATGGCGGTTCCGATTACGGCAGCGGCGGGCGTCGGCCTGTTCGCCGACCGGCTGATCGGGGCGAACGCCAAGCAGGACGGCGACCCGAAACCGGCCGTGCGGTTGCCCCTGACCCAAGTGGTGATGTTCAACAGCGGCGTCGGATACTTCGCCCGGAGCGGCGAGGTGGAAGGTGACGCCCGCGTGGACCTGACATTCCCGGAAACGGACATCAGCGACCTCATCAAGTCGATGACACTCCAGGACTTCAGCGGCGGCAAGATCACGGCGGTGAGCTACGACAGCCGGGAGCCGGTGACCCGCACCCTGGCTAGCTACGCCATCAACCTGAACAACCAGCCGAGCCTGGCGGAAATCTTGACGCAGGCCCGAGGCGAGAAAGTCGAAGTCACCATGTTGCCGGGCAACGCCGCCCAGCCGGGGAACTTGACCGGCACCGTGATTGGTGTCGAAGTGCAGAAGGTGCCCGCCGGCCAGACGACGATTGATGCCAACATGTTGACGCTGCTCACCGCCGAGGGGATGCGGTGCGTGAAGATGAGCGACGTTCAACGGGTGCGGTTCACGAATCCGGTGTTGGAGAACGAATTGAAGCGGGCCTTGGATGTGTTGGCCACGTCGCACGACACGCAGAAGAAGGCGGTGAGCATGCACTTCAGCGGTGACGGCAAGCGGAAGGTGAAGGTGGGTTACGTCATTGAAGCCCCCATCTGGAAGACGAGCTACCGGCTGGTGCTGGACAAGGAAGCGAAACCCTACCTGCAAGGCTGGGCGGTGATTGACAACACCACCGACGAGGACTGGGGCGGCGTGAAGATGGCGCTGGTGTCCGGCCGCCCGATCAGCTTCAAGATGGACCTGTACACCCCGCTGTTCATCCAGCGGCCGACGGTCGAGCCGGAACTGTTCCGCTCGCTGCGGCCGGTCGCCTACGAGGGCGGCTACAAGGACGGCACGAAGGCCCTCGCCGAGAAGGCGAAGCAATCGAACTTCGCCCGTGGTGGGGCGGCCCCGGCCAAGCCGGGCGAGATTGTCGCCGACCGTGCCGAGGCGAAGAGGGAGTCGGATCGCGACGCCTTCCGCAAGTCGGTGAACGGCGTCGCCAGCGGGGCGGACAAGGAATGGGCGGCGCAACTCGGCGAGCGGATGGACTTGGGGTCGGTCGCGTCGTCCGCCACCGCGTCGAAACTGGGCGACTCCTACCAGTACGTCATCGACCAGCCGGTGTCCTTGGCCCGGCAGAAGTCGGCGCTGCTGCCCATCATCGGCAAGGACATCGACGGCACCCGCGTCAGTATCTACAACCCGTCCGTGCAAGCCAAGCACCCGTTGCTCGGCCTGCGGTTCAAGAACACCACCGGGTCGAACCTGTCGCAAGGCCCCGTCACGGTGTACGAGGGGAGCACCTACGCCGGCGACGCGCGGTTCCTGGACATCTCCCCGAACGACGAGCGGATGATCGCCTTCGCCATCGATTTGGGGTGTGAAGTCATCACCCAGAACGGGCCGGGCAGCACGACGATCACGAACGTGAAGGCGCAAAAGGGGATCGTCCACATCTCGCGGCAGATCCGCGAGGAGAAGGTGTACAAGATCGGCAACACGAGTGACACCGCCCGCACCCTGGTGATCGAGCAGCCGAACCGCACCAACCAGCAGTTCAAACTGGTGGACACGCCGAAACCGATCGAGGAGACGGCCGACCTGTGGCGGTTCGAGACGAAGGTCGAGGCCGGCAAGTCGGCCGAGTACAAAGTCACCGAACAGCGGAGCCTGGGCGACCAGATCACGCTGACCAACAGCAACGACGACCAGATCCGCTGGGTCATCAACCTGAACGAGGCGTCGCCGGCGCTGAAGGCGAAACTGGGCGACGCGCTCAAGCTGAAGGCCAAGTGGGACGTCCTCGTCCGCGAGTTGCAGCAGGTCCGCGCCGACAGCCAGCGGATCGCCCAGGACCAGGACCGCATCCGCAAGAACCTCCGCGAGACGCCGAAGGAAGCGGAAGTGTACGAGACCTACCTGGAGAAACTCAGCGCGCAGGAGAAGGAGATTGACGCGCTGACCACGCAGGAGAAGAAGCTGATGGCCGACGAGTTCAAGGCGAAGAAG
>JBBRUO010000262.1:0-7847 GCA_038247725.1 Gemmatales bacterium | reverse complement strand
GGCAAGCTGTACCTGCCGCGGAAGTTCAAGACCGGGTTCGCCCTGCCGAACGACAACTGCATCGACGTTTACGCGCAATGCCTGGGCTTCCTGGCCATCGTCGAGAACGGCCAACCGGTCGGGTACAACATGCTCGTCGGCGGCGGCATGGGCATGACCAACAGCAAGCCGGAGACGTTCCCGCACCTGGGGCGGGAGGTCTGCTTCGTCACCCCGGATGAAGTGGTGGCCGCGTCGGAGGCGGTCGTCAAGTTGTTCCGCGACCACGGTAACCGGTCGGATCGCAAGCGCGCCCGCATCAAGTACCTCATGGCCGACTGGGGCGTCGAGAAGTTCCGCGAGGTGTTCAGCCGGGACTACTTCGGCAAGCCGCTGGTCGCTCCCCGGCACGCGCCCATCACCGGCGTGGACCTGCACCTGGGCTGGCACTCGATGGGCAACGGGACGTGGTTCCTCGGCCTGAGCGTGGAGAACGGCCGAGTCAAGGACGACGGCGCGTACCGCCTGCGGGCCGGGTTGCGGGCCATCGCCGGCAAGGTGAAGTGCGACTTCCGCGTGACCGCCCAACAGGACGTGCTGCTGTGCGGCATTTCGACGGCGGATCGGCCGGTGGTGGACTCCCTGCTGAACGAGTACGGCATCCCGAAGCCGGAGAACCTGAGCCAGGTGCAGAAGTGGAGCATGGCTTGCCCGGCCATCCCGACGTGCCCGTTGGCCATCTCCGAGAGCGAGCGGTTCCTGCCGACGATGATCGACACGCTAGAAGGCGAGTTGGCGAAGCTCGGCCTGAGCGAGCAGGCGGTGAGCATCCGCATGACCGGCTGCCCGAACGGCTGCGCCCGGCCGTACAACTCGGACATCGGCATCGTCGGCCGGAGCGGGGATAAGTACACCCTGTACGTCGGCGGGCGGATCGAGGCCGACCGGCTGAGCTTCGAGCTGGAAGACCTGGTGCCGAAGGACCAACTGGTGCCGAAGTTGACGAAGGTGTTCGAGAAGTACAAGGCCGACCGCACCGGCACCGAAGGCTTCGGCGACTTCTGCACCCGCATCGGCAAGGACGCGCTACGGAGCCTGATCGGCGCGGAGAAGTAACGGCGGCCGTCGGCCCGACGCTTGGCAGACCGTATCCCCACCCCCACCTGTCAGGGGTGGGTTTTTGCGTTTTCCCTTGGTTTTCAGACCTCATCCCCCGGCCCCCTCTCCGTCCCGGAGAAGGGGTGTTCAACCCGCCCCGGTGGAACGAGCATTCGGCGTGAGGAACCGAACCCCCCAGGGGGACCACGCCCGGAACGTGGACGAACGGCGACGTGTCCCGTTTGAACACCCCCTCTCCGTCCCGGAGAGGGGGCCGGGGGGGGTGAGGTTTTTCGACTTGCCAGAAAGTTTTGCCAGCCCCCCCACCTCCGCCGCCGCGATTGTGTTCGCACTCCGGCGGTCGGGGCGGTAAGCTACCACTCTCCCGCCGGTTCCCCCTTTCCCGGTGCCTGCCATGCTCCGAGTCCTCGGCCACCGCAATTCCGCCTGCGACGGTCTCACCCGTCGGGATATCCTCCGCGCCGGCACGCTCGCCACGTTGGGCGCGTTCGCCGCCGCTCCCGCCCGCGCCGCCGGGCGCGCCGCGCCGGCCAAAGCCGTCATCCTGATCGACCTGTTCGGCGGGCCGAGCCACATCGACACCTTCGACCCGAAACCGCATGCCGCACCTGAGATCCGCGGCGAGTTCGGTTCCATTCCGACCGCGGTGCCGGGCATTCGTGCCACCGAACACGTGCCGCGTTTGGCGAAGCGACTCGACAAACTGACCCTCATCCGCACCGTCAGCCACGGGTACAACAGCCACAACCCGTATGCCGTGATGACCGGCTACACCGGCGGGCAGGACCAGACCGACTACCACGCCAAGCCGACGAACCACCCGAGTATTCCCAGCGTCTGCCAGTACCTCGGCGTCGGCCGGGCCGGGGAGTTGCCGGGGTACGTGATGCTGCCGGCGTTCCCCGGTTACAGCCAGGGCCTCCGCCGGGCCGGGCCGTATGGCGGCTACCTCGGCCCGAAGTACGACCCGCTGTTCAGCACCTGCGAACCGACGTGGGCCAAGCCGAAGGTGGACTTCTACGACCACGACCACATCCCGATGGGCGAGCCGCGCCTGCCGGCGATGGACGCCAGCCTGACCGTGGACGCGCTCGACCGCCGGCGGTCGCTGGTGGACCAACTGGACGGCCGCGTGAAGTCGGCGGACTCCGCGTCGAGCCTCGGCAACCTGGCGACGAAGCGGGACGAAGCCTTCGAGTTGCTGACCTCGCCGCGCGCCCGCGACGCCTTCGACCTGTCCCGCGAGACGCCCCGCACCCGCGACCGCTACGGCCGCGACCTGTTCGGCAACAGCGTACTCATGGCCCGCCGGCTGGTCGAGGCCGGGGTCACGTTCGTCACGGTTCACACCGAGGCGGCGCAGGGGAATGGCCACTGGGACACGCACAGCAACAACTTCCGCATGTTGAAGAACATCCTGCTGCCGGTGCTGGATGCGTCGGTGTCGGCGCTGCTGGACGACCTCGCGGATCGCGGGTTGCTCGACAGCACGCTGGTGGTGGTGAACGGCGACATGGGGCGGACGCCGAAGGTGAACAAGGCGGCCGGGCGGGACCACTGGCCGCAGTGCGGGTTCGCGCTGCTGGCGGGCGGCGGGACGAAGGCCGGGTGCGTCCACGGGACCAGCGACAAGACGGCCGCGTTCCCGGTCGAACACCCGGTTTCACCCGGCGACTTGGCCGCGACGGTCTACCACCTCGTCGGCATCGATCCGGAAGGCACCGTGCCGGACCAGACCGACCGCCCCATCCCGATCAGCCACGGCGGCCGCGTCGTGACGGGAGTACTGGCGTGAACGCGCCGAGTCCGGGCGGCGCGGCCAGAGACACGATCCGCGGTCGGGTGCCGGACAGTCAGTGCGGGTGTGGGTGCGAGTGGTCGGCGTCTACCGCTCGCGCAATGACCAGTTGCGCCTGATGAATCCCTTTCAGCCCGGACAGCTCCGCCGCCAGCTCTTGCAACCCCTTCGCCGCCCCTCGCAGCACGATCACCTCCATGCAGAGGTCGTGGTCCAGGTGGACGTGCATACTCGACACCACTTCCTTGCCATGCCGGTGCTGCACCTCCAGCAGTTGGTCGGTCAGTTTCGTCTTGTGGTGGTCGAACACGAGGGTGAGGGACGCGGCCACGTCCGCCGCCGCGCCGGCCCAGGCGTCGGCCGTCAGCTTCTCGCGGAGCAGTTGGCGGATGGCCTCGGAGCGGGTGGCGAACTTGCCGGCGTCGCAGTGCGCGTCGAATTCGTCCAGCAACTCCTTTTCCAACGACACCGAGAAGCGGACGAGTTCGGACATGGGCGTCACCGGCGGGAGGAGCGGTCTTCACGGGGATTTTACTTGAAGCGGTGGGATATCGCGGTATTACTGTTTTCTGATCCGTAACACCGAGGAGCCGCCATGCCCCGCCGTCGTCCCGCGTTCACGCTGATCGAACTGCTGGTGGTGATCGCCATCATCGCCATCCTGATTGGCCTGTTGCTGCCGGCCGTGCAGAAGGTCCGCGAGGCCGCCGCCCGGATGAGTTGCCAGAACAACCTGAAACAGATCGGGTTGGCGATGCATAACTACCACGACGCGAACCAGCGGCTTCCGCCGTCATACGCGAACCGCCCCGACTTGCCGAGCGGGTCGTTCTATCGCTGGTCGGCGCTCGCGGTGGTATCGCCATACCTGGAACAGACGGCGATCTACAACAACCTGGACCTGAACAGCAGCCTGTACGACACGTCCGCCGGGGTCGTCGTCCGCCCGCAGCACGCGCCATGGGTTCGGGTGACGATCCCGACGTTTTTGTGCTCGAGCGACATCCGCCGGACGGTGCAACCTGATTGGGGGCCGACGAGCTACGCGGTGAACGCCGGCAGCGGCGGCAGCACGGGAGCCTACGCCGGCACCGACGGCGTGTTCGGCATCGGGTCGGCAACACGACTGACGGACATCACGGACGGGTCGAGCAACACTGCCCTGGTCGCCGAACACTTGCTCGGCACCGGCACCCCGGCGACCCCGGCCACTGTCCCGGCCCTGTTCGACCGACGGGAGTACTACGCCTGGTTGGCCGCCGCGCCGCTCTCCGACGCCGGGTGCAGTGCCTCCGCCGGGTACTCGGATCGCGGCTCCCGATGGGCCGACGGCGGCGGACCGTTCACCCAATACACCCACCGCGGCACCCCGAACGCCCCGGCCCCGGATTGCGCCGGGTTCTTCGGCGGGTGGAAGGCGGCCCGCAGCCGGCACACCGGCGGGGTGAACGTGACACTCGGCGACGGGAGCGTGCGGTTCGTCCACGATTCCATCTCCCCGACAACCTGGGCGGCCGTCGGCACCCGCACCGGTGGGGAAGTGCCGGGCGACAACTGGTGAGGGTGACATTTTCCGCCGGGAACGATCAAGTCGCCCCCCGTCCACCGCCCGACAAGGACGGAGGAGGGTGCGATGGACTCGAAACTCGGCGGCAAACTGCTGGCGTTCCTGCTGTTCTCGGCGGCGGTGGTCGGCGGCGCGGTGTGGGTGCGGGGGGAGTTCCGCCGGGTCGGGTCTCAACTCCACGACCTGAAATCGAACCTCCGCACGCCGGCGGTGGCACCGCCGGCGGTCCCCGCCTCCCTGCCGTCGCCGTGACCGCCGGACGACGAGTTCGCCGGCCGTCCGCGTGAATTTTCGGCGCATCGGCCTTCCCGTCCCCTTGCCAACCGCATATATTTCTCAATCCTTCAATCCTCCTCGCGGCGTCGAGGAGGTTGCCGTTTTTGGGGACGTGCGTTCGCCCTTCCTCTGAACTGAAAAGGGTGAGCGAAGCCGCCCCGAACCCAGGTGTGTCATGGCCAAGCAGGTGACCGCGCAAGTCAAGCTCCAGTGCCCCGGTGGGTCCGCCACCCCGGCCCCGCCCGTCGGCCCGGCGCTCGGCCAGCACGGCGTGAACATCGGCATGTTCGTGAAGCAATTCAACGACAAGACCGGTGCCCCGGACTTGAAAGGGCTGATGCTGCCGGTGATCATCACCGTGTACAGCGACCGCAGCTTCGAGTTCAAGATCAAGTCGCCGCCGGCCGCCATCCTCCTGAAGTTGGCCGCCAAGATCCCGCCGGAGAAGAAGAAGGGCGGGGCGGTGATCCCCGGCGACGCCAAGAAGAGCGGCAAGTACAAGGGGTTCACCATCACCAGCCAGCAGTTGATGGAGATCGCCACCAAGAAGATGAACGACCTGAACGCCCGCGACGTGGAGCACGCCTCCCGCATCATCGCTGGCACCGCCCGCAGCATGGGTATCGTCGTCGCGGATTAAGTTTTGTCCCCCTCTCCCCCCGGCGGGAGAGGGGTGAGGGGGACTTGAAACCAACCCCTCCCCCTTGATCCCCTGCCCGCCAGGGGTGGGGGAGAATTTTCCGCCACCCCTGGCCCACTTCCGAGTGTCGCCGTGGGGGAGGAGTGATTCCGGCGAGCCGCCGCGAAATCGCTCCGCTACTCGGAGTCCTTGAACATGGCGAATGAACCCGAGGCCACCCCGGCCGCAGGGGCGGCCCCCGTCGCGGCCGCTGCTCCTCCCGCCGACACCCCGGCCGCCCCCTCCGCTAGCGCCCCGCCGGCCCCGCGCCCGCAGCCACAAGGTGGCGGCAAGCAGCCGGACCCGGACGCGCCCAAGAAGAAAAAGAAGCCGGGCGTGCCGCCCCGCCGGGGCAAGAAACTCCGCGCCCACCGCCGCAACATCATCAAGAAGGTCGAGGACGCCGGTCAGGTGACCGTCAAGGCCGCCGTCGCCCTGCTCAAGTCCGTCAAACGGGCCAAGTTCGACGAGACGGTCGAGATTCACATGAACCTCGGCATCGACGCGACCCAGTCGGACCAGATGGTCCGCGGCACCGTGTCCCTGCCGCACGGCATCGGCAAGAGCGTTCGCGTGGTGGTGTTCTGCCAGGGGGCCAACATCGAGAAGGCCAAGGCCGCCGGGGCGGACATCGTCGGCGGGGCCGAACTCGTGGAGAGGGTGCAGAAGGAGAACTTCCTCGACTTCGACATCGCCATCACCACGCAGGACATGATGCCGCAGGTGGCGAAGTTGGGTAAGGTGCTCGGCCCCCGCGGCCTGATGCCCACCCCCAAGGCCGGCACCGTGGTGTCCGCCACCGGCGACCTGGCCGCGGTGGTGGGTGAGTTCAAAGCCGGCAAGGTGGAGTACCGGTCGGACAAGTCCGGGCAGATCCACGCCGGGGTCGGCAAGATCAGCTTCGCCGACGACAAACTGGCCGAGAACGTCGCCGCCTTCGTCGAGGCCGTTCGCGGGGCGAAGCCGTCCGGCGTCCGCGGCAACTACATCAACGGCGTGGTGCTGTCCGCCACCATGTGCCCCGGCGTCCGCGTCACCGTGTAACACCGTCCGGAGTCACTCGTCCCGCGTCATTCGGTCACTGGCCCGACCCGCCGCGTGTGCGGATCCCGAATGCGATGCGGCGAAGGACGAAACCCGAAGGACGAAGGACGAAATCTCATGAGCAAGGCAGTCAAGCAGTTCGAACTGGACGCCCTCCGCGCCGACTTCCGGGGCGTCGCCGACTACGTCTTCCTGGAGCCGATGAAGGTGGACTCGGCCACCGAGTACCAGTTCCGCAAGTCCCTCCGCGAGAAGAAGGTCCGCGTCAAGCTGGTGAAGAACAGCTACGCCAAGAAGATCTTCGGCGAGTTGGGCGTGCCGGCCTCCCTCGGGACCGGCCCCACCCTCGTGTGCTGGGGCGGGGACAACATCAAGGCGCTGGCGAACGCCGTCGATGCGGCGGTGCAGGCCACCAAGAAAGACGCGAAGTCGCCGGAGAAGATGAAGGAGAAGGGGGCCATCGCCGACGGCCAACCCGTCACCCTGGCGGTCGCCAAGACCCTGCCCACCCGTTTGGAGGCCATCGGCGAAGTGCTGTCGGCCATCACCGGACCGGGGTCGAACCTCATGGCCACCATCGCCGGTCCCGGTGCCACCCTGGCAGGCATCATTAAGACCCTCGAAGAGCGGAAGCCGGAAGGTGACCCCGCTCCCGCGCCGGCCGCGTGACAGCCAAGAGCCGTCAGCCAAGCGCCGTGAGCAAGAAACTGAAACACGACATGGGGTGATGGCTAATCCGAGGGCAGTTTTCTCCGGCTCACGGCTCTTAGCTCATCGCCATAGCTCCAAAACCACTATTACGCTTCGCCGGCCGCTTCACCGGCACCCCCACCCCTAACCAGGAAATTAACGATGAGCGCCGTGGCCGAACTGGGCGACAAACTCGCCAAACTGACTCTTGCGGAAGCGGTCGAACTGACGGCTTACATGAAGGAAACCCACAAGATCGAGCCCGCCGCTGGTGGCGCGGTGATGATGGCCGGGCCGACCGCCGCCGCCGCTGCTCCCCCCGCCGAAGCGACCGAGTTCAACGTGGTCCTGGAAAGCGGGTTCGACGCCGCCAAGAAGATCGGCATCATCAAGGTGGTCCGCGAACTGACCGGCCAAGGGCTGGCCGAAGCCAAGGCGACCGTTGAAGGCGCGCCGAAAACGATCAAGGAAGCCGTGGACAAGAAGATCGCCGAAGACGTGAAGAAGAAGCTGGAAGAAGCGGGCGCGAAAGTGACCGTCAAGCCGGCGTGATTGCGATATGGTGGTCCGCACTCTACGAGTGCGGGTCGGCCAAATCCGCACACGGAGAGTGCGGTCCACCAATGCAGTTCAAATTGCGCACTCGGAGAGGGCGGACGACCATGTGTAAAAAACAGTACGGACAAAATAACCCG
>JBBRUO010000261.1:0-7884 GCA_038247725.1 Gemmatales bacterium | reverse complement strand
TGCCCGCTGATGCGGATCAAGTACTCTTCCTGCGCCCGCTCCATCACCCCGCCGCCGGCGATGACATTGGCGTTCTCGGCGGCCTTGGTCAGTTGCTCCAGCGTGACGCCCTGGGCCGCAAGGCGGTCGGGCGAGGTGACCACTTGGTACTGCCGCAGCACGCCGCCCATCACCGTCACCTGCGACACGCCCTCGACGGCCAGCAGCCGGTTGCGGACGGTGAACTCGCCGAGCGTCCGCAGTTGCATCGCCTTGTCGAGTTTCGCCTGGGGCGTGGTGCCCGGCTCGGTCGAGCGGACGGCGACGATCATCACCTCGCCCATGATGGACGAGATCGGGGCCATGACCACCTTGGCGTCGGCGGGCAGCCGCTCGCGGGCCAGTTGCAGCTTCTCGGATACGACTTGCCGGTCCTGGTAGATGTCCGTGCCCCAGTCGAACTCGACCCAGACCACGGACAGCCCGATCCCCGACGCCGACCGCACCCGCCGCACCCCGGTCGCCCCGTTCAGTTGGTACTCCAGGGGCCGGGTGACCAGCACCTCGACTTCTTCCGGGGCGAGACCGGGTGCCTCGGTCATGACCGTGACCGTGGGCCGGTTCAGGTCGGGGAACACGTCCACCGGCATGTGCCGCAGTCGGTACGTGCCGACGACGACCACGACCAGCGCGGCGAGCAGCACCAGCCAGCGGTTCTTCAAGGAAAAGGCGATGACGCGGTCGAGCATGAAGAGATCAACCACAGAGGACACAGAGAGCACAGAGCGGAGAAGTCGAGAGTCAGAGGACGATCCGTTTCAAGCCGTCCTTCAGGAGGCGGACGTTGAAGTTGATGAGTAGCCCGGTGCGGACGCCGGTCAGCTTCAAGTAGGTGATGAGCTGGGCTTCGTGGATCGGGTGGAACTGGTCGATCGCCTTCAATTCCACGATGAGCCGTTTCTCGACGACGAGGTCGAGCCGCAGGTCGTCGCCGAGGTGCTGTCCCTTGTAATTCACCGGCACCGGCTGTTGAGACTCGAACGGGATTCCCCGGAGCAACAGTTCGTGCCGCAACGCCCGCTCGTAAAGGACTTCCAGCAACCCCGGCCCGAGCAGCTTGTGAACCTCAATCGCCGCCCCGATCACGGCGGCCGTCAGCGGATCTCGTTCTTCCATTGCTTGTTCTCTTCTCTGTGCTCTCTGTGTCCTCTGTGGTTATCTCACACTCTGCCACGCCGTGTTCAACTCGTCCGCGGCGGTGACGGCGACCGGCTCGCCCGCCCGCAGCCCGGCCTTCACCTCGGCGTAGCGGTCGTCGGCCCGTCCGAGGGTGACTTCCCGCCGCTCGAACGTGTCGCCGGTCTGGACGAAGACGAACGTCCGGGTGCCGTCGCGGAGGACCGCGCCGAGCGGCACGGCGAGGGCCGGCGGGGGGACATCGACGGTCAGGGCGAGGCGAGCCATCTGGCCGTGCCGCAGCGGGGTCGGCGGGTCGCGGTCGAGTTCGACCCACACGGAGAGGGTGCGGTGGGTCGTGCCGAACGTCCGCCCGCTGCGCGCCACCTTGCCCTCCAGCACGACGCCCGGATCGCCGACGAGCCGGACGCGGGCGTGCTGGCCGACCCGGACGCGGGTCAGTTGCGATTCGGAGACGAAGCCCTCGATCCACGGCCTGGTGAGGTCGTGGACCTCGAACAAGGCTTCGTCGGCCCGCACCGACTGGCCGATGACCCGGTCGAAGGCGACGACCGTGCCGGCGACCGTCGCCCGCACCGGCAGGGCCGGGGCCACCTCCCGCCGCGTCACGAGTGCATCGAGTTGGCCGGCGGACAGCCCGGCCAGTTCGAGCCGCCGCCGCACGCTGTCCCGCGTGTTCGTCGCGGACGTGGCCGCCGCCTCGGCCTCGACCAGCCGGCGTTTCGGGAGGGACTCTCGGGCTTGTTTCAGCCGGGCGAGTTGCTGGCCGGCGAGGTCGGCGGCCAGGTGTTCGCGGAGCAGGTCGAGTTGCAGGTTCAGGAGGTCGAGGCTGAACACCTCGGCCAGTACGTCCCCCGCCTTCACCCGCTGCCCGCGGTCCACGTGGATCGACTGGATCGCGCCGGGCAGGCGGGCAGTCGCCACGCTGCGGCGGTCGGGGGGCAGGTCCACCGCCCCCGGCACCTCGACCACCGTCTCGACCGGGTGGAGCGTCGCCGGCTCGACCCGCAGCCCGATGGTCCGGGCCGACTCCGGGGACAGGCGCAGGACGCCGGGCGCGAAGAAGGTGCCGAGTTCGTGCCCGCCGCGGGTCACCACCCGGTCGCCGGGGAACAGGTCCGGGGACCGCACCACGACGGCGGTCGGCGTCTCGCGGACGACGACCACGCTCTTCTTGCGGAACTCGGACACGCCGGCGGCACTCGCCTCCTCGACCAGCACGAACCGATCCACCCCGTCGTTCACCAGCGCGGTGAACGGCACCGTTTTGGTCCCCGTCGCGGCGGGCAACTCGATGCGGGCCTGGCCGGACATCCCCGGCAGCAGCCGTTCCTTTCCGGCGGGGTTGTGGAACTCGACCCACACGTCGTTCAGGTGGGTGACGGGGTCGAGATACTGTCCCACGACGGCGACCGTCCCGCGGAACGCCTCGCCGGGGTAGGCCGTCAGCCGGACCTCGACCGGCAGGCCGGGGGCGACGCGGGTGAGGTCCTTTTCCAACACGCCGATTCTGGCCCAGACGGTCGAGAGGTCAATTACTTCAAAGAGGTGTTCACCCGGCTCGACCACCTTGCCGACGGACAGGTCGGCGTGGATGACCGTGCCGCCGACCGGGGTGCGAATCGGCAAAGTGGGGGTGGACTGGGGCGTGCCGGCCAGGAGGGTGTCGAGGGCGTCGCGCGGCAGCCCGAGGGCAACCCACTTCACCTTGGCCAGGTCGAGGGCGTTGCGGGCCTGTTGGAGTTGCACCTCGGCGTTCAGGATGTCCCGTTCGGCCACCACCCCCGACTTCAACCCCTGGTACACTTGCTCGGCGAGTTTGGCTTCGGTGTGGGCGGACTGGACCTCCAGTTGGAGCGTCTCCAACTCCTGGCTCCGCACGTCCGCCAGCACCTGGCCGGCGTCCACGCGGTCCCCCGGCTTCGCGTGCAGGGCGACAATCCGCCCCGACAGCCGGCTGACGGCAAAGGCGTGCCGCTTCCACGGGGTGACGAGTGTGGCGTAGGCCAGGACCGTGTCCGGCGGCGGCACGGTGGCGATCTCGGCGGACCGCACGTCCAGGGCCGTCCGCGCGTCGGCACTGAGGCGGATGAACCCCTTCGCCACGTCCACTTCCGCCCCCTTGGACGGCAGCGGCGTGTGCCCTTCGTGGGCCAGCAGCACGCCCACGGCGACGGTGAGCAGGCACACCGACGCGAGGGCGGCGTTACGGGCCAGTCGCGGGCGGGGCGAATCGGTGTTCGGAGTCATTTCTCGGTCCTCGTCGTATCGGCGGGTCGTGGGCGGTCGGGTCCGCGGCGGGCCGAAGGCGGTCGGCCACCCACGGTTGTCGCTGTATCAGGCCGCCATCCGCCGGCACTCTTCGGCGCACCGGCGGCACGCCTCGGCACACTTCTGGCAGTGATCGTGCTTGTGCTTGCCGCACTCGGCCCCGCACGCCTCGCACGCCTCGGCGCAGGCCCGGCAGACCGCCGCGGCGAACCGCGACCCGCGGCTCATGAGCGCCGTCGCCAGCCGGCACAGGTCGGCACAGTCCCGGTCGAGCCGGACGCACTCGGCCATCATCTTCACGTCCGCCTCGCCCAGGCAGGCGTCCGCGCAGTGTTCGCACGCCTCCGCGCACCGGACGCAAGCGTCGAGGCAGGACTGGTATCGTTCGTGGCTCATCATTGCATCTCCATGTTGCGGGCGAATCGGGGGTGACCGCCGCCCCGACCGCTGGGGTCAGCGGCCGGGGCGGCGAGGGATTACTTCCCGCCCATCATCTTCACCATCTCGCGGCAGGACTTCGCGCAGTCGCGGCAGGACTTCGCACAGGCGGCCATGTGTTTGTCGTCGGGGAACTTCTCGCAGGCGGTCGCGCAGTCGTCGCAGCACTTCGCGCAGCACTCGCAGGCCGCCGGGGCGTACGGGCTGGAGCGGGCGCACAGGGTGGCCGCCAGCTTGCAGCACTCGGCGCAGTCGGAGCAGGTCTGCACCGTCTTGGCGTGGTCCTTCTTCCCCTCGGCCAGCAGGGTGGTGCAGTGCTTGAAGCACATGTCGCACTCCAACTGGCAGGCGGCGCACGCCTTGGCGCAGTCGGCGAAGTGCTTGGCGTGCTCGTGTTCGGCGGCCCGGACGGTGGCGGTCGAGGCGAAGGTGACCATCGCCACGCCCAAGATCAAGTTGCGCATCACAAGTCTCCCAGATACCAGGTGCGGCCATTCGCGGTGTGCGACTGACCCGCAACATGTGCAACGCGAATATGGGGCCAGTAATAATATATTTATTACACAAACTATTGAAACAACGGTAGTTACGACACCTGTGTCACAGGCGTCTGGGCCGCTTGAAATCACTTGACTTCGGCACCCGGCGACCTTGTTGCGAGCAGTCCGCTGCTCACCATTCACAACGCCCTCCACACATCGCCCGACCGACCGGGTTCGGATCGCCCGGACTCAGTCGATGCGAACCACGAACGGTACGACGCGGACCTGGCCGCCCCGCTTGAACTGGTCCCAGCCCTTGTCGAGGCCCGGCGTGGGAAAGCGGATCGAAGGTCACCGCGGTGAGCAACTCGGTCACGACTTCGCGTCCCGCTCCGCCTTCGCCTTGGCCTTCAACTCCGCGACCTTCGCCAGCGTCTTGTCCGGGTCGGACTCGGCCTTTCGCTTGCACCCCTTGCAGCAGACGAAGACGGGCTGCCCCTTGATGTCGAGTTTCAGCGGCGGTCCCATCGAGCCGAGCCGTTCGTCGGTCGAGACGACGCACCACTCCTGCGCCTCGACGAGGGCGCGGTCGGCGGGCGACAGCTTGGCCCGCTCGACAGCCACATCGTCGGGGTTCGCCGAGTCGTTCGACGTCTGGGTGGTTGGCAGGCCGGGTTGCACCTCCGCCTGAGGCTTGTCAGTGTTGCGACCACAGCCCACCATCACCACCGAGGTGAACAGCAGGACCGCGGGAGCGAGTCGGAATCGGTTCATGTTCCACATCTCCTGAGTTCGCCCTACAGCAAATGCAGCGGGGCTGGGGAAGTCCGTCGGCCCGGCCCCGACAGTCGGGGCCGGGCCGACGACGGGGTTACTTGGTCGGCTTCTTCTCGAACGTGCCGTCCGGGCCTTCGATTTTGGTCGGCTTGTACTCGGCCTTCTCGACCGCCTCCCACAGTTCCTTCGGCGACGGGGACTTGGCGGCCTTCGGCGTCACGGTGGCGGTCTTCGCCTTCAGGTCGATGACGACCGACTCGACGCCCGCGACCGCCGACAGGGCCTTCGTGACCGTCTTCGCGCAGCCGGCGCAGGACATGCCGTCCACGGTCAACTTGCTCGCCTTGGGGTCGAGTTTGACGGGCGGCTCGGCCTTGACGGGCTGCGCGGCCTGGCAGCACTTGCACCCGGCCTTCGCGGGGGCCTTCGGCAACTCGATGGGCTTGGGCGCGTCCTGACCGGAGGCGGCCACGACGCTCAGGGACAGGGCCGCGAACCCGCTGAACAACTTGCGGAACATGCGATAAATCCTCGCGGGGATCAGTTGAGGACGGATGGCCGGGCGATCCCATTCCCCGGCCACCGAGTCAGAGCCGACGGTGCGTTCCGCGGGCGGGTCGGCCCGGCCCGCCTGCGGTGTATCAAGAAGCTCGTCCGCCCCGAGCCGTCACTTCTTGCGGTAGAACTCAGGCGGTTTGACCTCGTCCGGCTTCTCCTTGGCGAGGGCGACGAACTCGTCCACGCACGGCGGGCAGCAGAACTCGTACGTCTTGCCGCCGACCACCCAGGAGAATTTCGGATTGGCCTTGGTCAGGGTGACGGGGCAAATCTTCTCCCCGGTCTTCGGCTTCAGGTCGTGTTCCGCCTTCATCCCCTTGAACTTCGCCGACGCGACGACCCCGCCGTTGGCCTTGATGTCGGCCTCGGTGTACTTGCCGCCGGGGGTCAGGTAGAGCTTCCGCTCCTCGGCGTCGGGCACCTTCGTGGGCATGCCGTGGTCGCCGTCCGGGACCGACTTGAACGCGATGCGGAACCGCTCGTTGCCGATGCGGATGGCCGGGATCGTCACCTCGACCTTCTTCCCGGCCACGTCCTTCGGCAGGTGGCCGACGAACAGCGAGGTCATGCCGACCTTGTCGCCGGACTGCGGCTTAGCCGCCAGCACGAACGACTCCGACTCCATCCCGCCCTCGACTTTGACGAAGCCGGTCAGCGGTTGGGCCTCGACTTCGAGAACGACGGCTTCGTTCTGGCCGAGCGTGTACAGCCGCAGGATGCCGCCCTTCTCGAACACGGCTTCGGCGTGATAACTGTCACTGCCGATGGGGACGACGATGCCGCCGTGAGCAGTCGGCTTGTGCCCGTGTTCGCCGTCGCCCTTCGGGTCGGCGGGGGTCGTACCGGGGGCGGCCTTCGCCGGGTCCGGCGTGGAGGTCGCGGTCGGGTTGGAACAGCCCGCGACAACGAGGGCCGCACCCACCAAGGCGGTGAACAGAACGAAACGCTGGAAACGGACCATGACGGCCCTCCGGTTCGGGTTGCGACGCGCGGCGACGGACGCCCGCGGTCGGGTGGCGATCAAGAATGCGGCGGCGGCGGAACGCGCGTCGAACGACGCGGCGATCCGAGAGGATGCAAGACGCAGGCGTGGATACGCCACGGCAGGTCAATGGTCACGAGGACGGGGGAGTACGCCAGTGGGCGTCGAGAAGGGAATCAGCAGCGAAGAACGGAGTAGACCGCGAGGAGATCGCGGCCAGCGAGCTTGGCGACCGCCGGGGATGTATCGGCTGACGCCGAGGGGATCGCCGGGTACTCGAACGTGAACGAAGCCAGCAGCCACACGCCGAGAACGTCGAGCAGGTTGAACTGGGTAACGAGGTCGGCAGTCGTTGATGCGGTCGCGGGTAGGGTCGCGGCGTGCTTGCCGTGTTCGCACGGGCACTTGGCGGGCTTGCCCGGCTCCGGCTTGCCGTTGTCGCCGCACGGCGGAACTTCCTGCTGGCAGCACGACTTCGTGGGCTTCGTCGCCGAGGTGGCTTGGTCGTCAGCGGTGGTGGGCGATGTGTTGGCGAACGAGCAGCAGCACACCCCCGGCCCCAGAAGGGCCATGATCGTGAACCAGAGGGTCAGTGCAACACGTGCCATGTATGAACTATTGACAAGCCCAGCGATAAAGTCAACTCAAATCAGCGAATCCGAGTCGCCGGGGGTGAGCGTCACGAAAGTCGGTGGCTTTTTCGCGTCGGCCAGGCGATGATGGGCGCTTGACCGAAATCCCTCCCGGAAGGAGTCCGCTCATGGCCCGTCGCACCCCGCGTCCCGCCCTCACCGCCGAGCAGTTGGCCGACGCCGAACGCCTCCGCCAGCGGTTCCCCGACGCCCTCGCCGGCGAACTGGACGAGTTGGCCCGCACCCTCGCCGCCACGACCGGCGAGACCCTGTTCGGGGCCAACGAGTTCGCCGTCCGCGACCTCGTCTTGCGACTCGGAGCCAAGGCCATCGAGGTGGCTGATCTTCCCCACGGAAAATGGACAGCGAGTTAGCGGATGTCCGGGTTATGCGTCCGCTCGAACTCGTCCGGGGTCATGTCATCCAGGGTCGAGTGCCGACGGACGCGGTTGTAAAACACCTCGATGTATTCGACGATCGACGCCTTCGCCTCGTCTCGGGTGGCGTACCTCTCGTGGTGGACCAACGCCACTTTCATTCGCCCGAAGGTACTCTCGATCACGGCGTT
>JBBRUO010000260.1:0-7903 GCA_038247725.1 Gemmatales bacterium | reverse complement strand
GGCAGCGTGTAGGCGGCGGCCGGCGAGTCCGTCACCGTCATCACGTCGATGCGCTTGATGTCGTTCCGTTCGATGCCGTCGTCACCCTTCTGGAGCGCGACCACGAGCCGCACGAGGTACTCCCGGCCGGCGTCGGGGAACGGGCTGAGCAGTTTCTCCTCGGTGGCCAACCCGAAGGGGGCCAGGTCGCGTTTCGTGTAACCGATGGCCTTCTCCGAGAAGAAGAACATGCGGATGAGGCTGTTCCCGACGTGCGGGCCGTCGGTGATCTCGAACTTCAGCTGGTAGACTTCGGACCCGGTCTTGGCGGTGGTGTACTCGCCTTTCACGACACGGGCGGTGTAGACGCTGGGCGGGATCGGTTGGAACTCCGGCGCGGCGGTGGCGCGGTCGAAATTCGAGATGCCCCCGCCGTTGCCGGACGGGGTCGGGATAGCGCTGTTGAAGTTCATCACGGTCAACCTCGGATCGGTGGGTGTGCGGCGGCGCGCCCGGCCGCACGGCCAGGGAATCGCGCCGGTCGCGGGGAGCGGTTAGTTGGTGGTGACGGTCAGGGCGGCGAGTCGCCCGATGGCCGCGGAGTGGTCGCCCAACTCCCAGAGAGTGACTCGGCGGGCGTGCGCCAATTTGCGATTCGACGGGCGGTCACCGGACCGACGGAGGATGCCGTCGGCCAGGTCGTTGAACGCAGCGCCGACCAACTTCGGGTTGATGCCCGGCGGGATCGGCACCACGGCCCGCACGTCGTCTGCCGTCACCTCCCCTTCGCGGAGGGCGATACGGAGCGCGGCGACCGTGCATTCCCGCACGAGCGCGGCGCGGTGCTGGCGGAGCAAGTCGAGGGCGGTGTCGCGGAGGGCTTCCCCGGACGGGGTTTCGTCAATACGCTGCATAGCGTTGGTCTTCATGCGTCGGGTCGGGTGCGGCCGTGGGAAGCACACCCGGCCCGATGCGGCTTCAGGGGTTGGAAGTCGGTTCGGAGGTCGCGGCTAGGCGTTCCAGTTCGTCCACGATCTGGCGGAATCGCTTGGCGAGAGTCAGCACGTCTTCGGGTTTGCGGTCACTCACTTTCACCTTCGAGAGTCGTCTGAGGTCTGCGGCCAGGCGTGCGGCACTACTGGCCCAGTAACCCTTCTGCGGCCACCAGCCGGACGGCTTCGAGGTCTTCACTAGCCGGGGCGCGTCATCCTCACGAGGGCGGTCATCGCGTTCGGGTTTCGCCTTGGCGGTCGGCCGGGGCCGCCCGTCCTTCCCCCTCGTGGCCGCCAACTGGGGAATTTCCCCAGTCGATTCCATCGCCTTGCGGACAGTGCCGACCGTCTTGTGATCCGTCGCGGTTTCCTTGGCGATGTCCCGGTTCGACCGCACCGGGGCGGCCTGCAACCGGCGGGCGATGATCCGCCGTTTCTGGTCCGCCGTCAGGTGTCGGCGGTGCAAGTTCAGGTCCTCGGCCCGCGCCCGCTTTTCGTCCTCGGTCAGCCCGACCAACACGCTGATGGGCACCCCGGTCAGCCCCAGTTCGACCGCGATGGTCAACCGGTTGTGCCCGTCGATGATCTCGTTCGCCTCCGTGACGAGTACGGGGTAGGTGATGCCGTTGGCGCGGATGTCCGCCGTCAGTTCGACCCGTTCCTCCGCCGTGAGTGGTGGCATCACGTCGAAGTAGGGCGCGGTGTACGTCACGCCGTTGAACACGATGGTCTTCACGTCCGATGTCCTCGGTGTCAGTGGCAACGCATTGTCAGCGGATGGCCTTGCGGGCTTCCCACACGTCACGAGGGGGCGCGCCGGCCGCAATCCAGGCCTTCAATTCGTCAATCGACCACAACACTTTTCCGCCGAGACGGAGCGGCTTCGGCAGCTTGCCGGCGGCATCCATGCCACGAATGGTCCGAAGGCCGGAGTCCAGCATCTGCGCCACCCCATTCGCGCCGGTCAGCAGTGGTGGCAACTTCTGCCGGCGACGTTTGCGGGCGGGCGGCGGGTCGTTTGGCGGGCGGATGGGGATGGTGTCAGCTTGCACGCGCCACCCCCTTCGGTTGCGCGGGGGCTGGCACCGTGTCGGCGGTGGTGAGGGGTAGCCGGAGACGTTCGGCCAGGTCCAAGAGGATGCGCAGACGTTCGGCGAGCGTGAGCGTCTCGGCGAGTCGTTCGCGGACGGCTTCCGGCGATGGGATGACGGCGAGCGGATCGTAGGTCTTGCGTGGCAATTCATACCCTCCGAGTGGATCGGACGGAGGGTATTTCAGCACAAATTCCGGGGCGAGTCGGGAGCGGAAAGGGTGCTAATTAACCCCTCTTTCGCTCCCTCACAAACACGATGTGGGCGACGTTATCTTTTCGTTCGAGACGCCAGCGCTTCACGAACGCGGTTTTCTTGTGGAGTCGTCGTTGGGTGCCTTTAAATCCCTCAAATGGAACGGCCCAACTAACGCCCGGCTTCAGCGCCAGGTCTGCGATAGGAAGCTCCCCTCCAGCGTCACACAAGGCTTCGACCGTGGCGCGTTCCTGCCCCTTCAAATTCTCTTTTGCAAAGGCGCGGATGTCCTTGTACTGGTCGGCTCTTTGTCGCTCTCCGTCGGCAGTCAGCTTCTCCCCTTCGGTGCGTTTGGCCTCGGTGGCGGGCGCGGCCTTCGGCTTCACCCCTTCGGTGTTGCTGGCCTCGGTGACAGTCGCGGCCGGCGGAGGGGAAGACGACAGAGGCAGCGGCGCGGCGGGCGTGATACCAAGGGCAGCAACAACGCTTCGCAGTGCTGTCCGTAGCCGGGTGTGGGGGCCTCCGTGGAGTTCGGGTTCAAGTTGACGTTCTGTCGGAGCCGCGCCAATGCCGTCATCGACCGCCCAGAAGCCTATCCCCGCCACAGCGTAATCCTCCAAGAACAACAGGAATGCGTCCTTCGCGGGAGGTGTGACAGCGCACGACCCTGCAACATAGCGCTTAAGATTGTGCAGTGGGTTCAGGTTGCGCATCTCAGCGGTAAAGCCGAACGCATCGAGGATGGAATACCACGCCGCATCAATAGCGGAGTCCCGCCACGGTCGTTCATTGAGTGCTGTGACTAACTGCCGACAGCCAGCGGCGAACGCGGCGGCGTCCTCGGTGGTTTGGAGTGGGTGCGCAGCAGACTGTTGGCGGTCGGACATGTTGAGCACCAGTATCGTCGGCCGGTCGGCCGGGGTCGCGCTGGTGCGGCACGAACCCGACCGACCGTGAAGCAACGGTTTCGAACCCGTCGCCGACCGACTGAACAATTATTCCCGACGTTCGGCGAGAAGCCAACCCCGGTGCCAGGGATTGGAGTTTTCTCGTGCTGGTTCCTTTGGTGCCCGTCATCCGCTCCGAATGGCACGCAAGCCGAGCGTTCGCCATTGAAAATGCAGTGAAAACGCCCGGATGTGCCACCTCCGAAGGGCGCGAAAAGGACCGCATAATCCCGTTGAATCGGCCGGCCCCGATGCCAAGTATTCCGCACCCACTTCACCCGTTCGCACCCCGTTCGAGGTGCGCCCGCCGGGCGTCTTGCACCCTCGCCAGCATGTCCAGCGCCTGCGCCAACTGGCCGGCCAGGTGCGGTTCGTACCGCATGACGGCGGCTAGCGCGGCTTCGTCCGGGACTGCCTTTCGGCGCGCCGCGTTGGCCTCCCGTTCGGCCTTGCCAGCCGTCGCGGTCGCCAGTTCGCACCGGAATCCATCCACCTTCAGGATGCCGGCGGCCACGTCTTCGGCGTCGAAGTGGGCGGCGGTCGTGAGCAACCGTTCAACGGTCCACTCGGCGGGCGTTGCCAGCCGCTCCAGCCCCGTCCGCATCACCTCCGGCGTCCACCCGTCCCACGCTTCGGGGCAGTCCGTCCAGCGCTCCGGCACGCCGAGCGCGGCCAGGAACTCATCCGCGTCCACGTCGATATCAGCTTCCGGCGCGTCCGGTTCGGGAAGATACGTTGCCAGTCGGCGGAGGACACGCATCCCGTCGGGTCCGCTGAGCGATTCCCCGGCGGACACTTTCGGCAGCAGTTCGGCGAAGTGGCGGAGGTCGGCCAGTTCCCGTTCGGCGGCGGCCAGGTCTTCGGCCACGTCTTCCGGGGTCGGCTCTTCGGGTGCGGGTTCGAGCGGAAGACTGAAGTAGCCGAACGGCTTCGCGGGCGGCGGCGGCGGGGCGACGGCGGACGCCACTTCGAACGTCGCCACCCTTCGGAGTCGCCACGTCAGGACGGCCACCCGTTCGGCCAACTCGGTTTCCAGGGCACCCGTGGCACAGAGGTCGGCCGCCACGCCGGCGCGGAAGGCGTCCCACGCGGCCGGGTCTTCGCCCGGCAGCACCGGCGCGATGGCCCGCAACCCGTGCGCGGTGGCGTTCATCTTCGACCGGCGCTTCCCGGCGACGGTGCGCGGGCCGGTGGATTTGGTGGCGTTCTGCGTGTTCGCGGCCAGCTTGCGGGGCGATACCATCGGCGTCTCTCCGAAGGGGTGTTTCTGCCGAACGAACCCACCGAAGCTTAACACGTCTTCGAGTTACGGGTGATGCGGGCGATGTGGGTGATGGTCTCCCCGCCCAGAACGGGGTTCGCACCGCAAACCCGCTCATGCGAATCGAGTTTCGAGTCGCTGGATTTCAAAACTCCACGGCTTTCAGCGAAGGGAGGATGCCATATCATATCCGGCGTTCGTCGTTTAATCTGACTGTCGCCGATCCCCCGCACGGTGTCCATCGTATGGCGACCGCGTTCACCCCCACCCCGGAGCAATCGGCCGTCATCGGTCACGGTGCGGGGCATCTCCAAGTCATCGCGTGCGCCGGTGCGGGCAAGACGGAAGCCATCTCCCGGAGGGTCGTGGCGCTCATCGACAGCGGAGTCGAGCCGTCCGAAATCATCGCCTTCACGTTCACCGAACGGGCGGCGGAAGCACTGAAGGCACGAATCACGAAGCGGGTCGAAGAGAGCAAAGGGAACGCCTACCTCGACCGGTTGGGGCCGATGTTCGTCGGCACCATCCACGCCTACTGTTGGCGGTTGCTCCAGAATCACGTTCCGGAATTCGGCGACTTCGAAATCCTCGACGAGAACCGGCTGGCCGGGCTGCTCAGCCGCGAACACCGGCGGTTAAACCTGTCGAAGATCAGTCCGCGCCACTGGCAGCCGATTCGGGAGTTCATCCAGAACGCCAACGTCGTCGAGAACGAGCTGCTCGACGCAACCAAACTGAAAGGCACGCCGTTCGGCGACTGCTACCTCGATTTCAAGTTGTCGCTGTTCCGCTACCACTTCCTCACCCACGGGCTTTCCGTCTCGGCGGTGGTGAAGGCGCTCGCCCGGCCGGAGGTGTTCGCGGCCGTCCACGGAAGCCTCAAACACCTCATCGTTGACGAGTACCAGGACGTGAACCCGGCGCAGGAGAAGCTCATCGCGCTGTTGGCGCAACCGCCCGTGTCGCTGTGTGTGGTCGCCGATGACGACCAGTCGATTTACCAGTGGCGCGGGTCGGACGTGTCGAACATGCTGGAGTTCGCCACCCGCTACACCGCCGTGTCCCGCACGCTCTCGGTGAACCGCCGATCCCGCCCCACGATCATTCACACCGCCAACACCTTCGCGGCGACCATCACGCCCCGGCTGGCGAAGAAGATGGACCCGCACCGGCAGCCCGGCGGGGTGGAACTTCACTCGTGGTCGGCAGAAACGGCCGAGGACGAAGCCGAGGTGATGGCGACGACGATTCTGCACCTCCACGCGCGCGGCTACCGCTACAAGGACATCGCGGTTCTTCACCGCTCCGTCCGCACGTCGGCCCCGCCGCAGCTCGCCAAGTTCAAGGAACTCGGCATCCCCTTCCGCTGCTCCGGGCGCACCGGGTTGTTCCTCCAACCGGAGGCGGCGGCGCTCGGCCGGATGTATGCGTGGCTGTCCGGGAACGACTGGAAGAGCGGACGCTACGGCGAGAGCGAACCCGTCGAACTGGAGGAACTCGCCGAGGAGATGGAGGCCGCGTTCAACGGCGGTGACGAAATCGACGAACTCCGGGAGTACCTGACCGACTGGAAGAACTTGGTCGGCGACACGTCCGGGGAAGTGAACTTCGTCCGCGACTTCTACCGCCTGCTCCGCCGGCTCGGTGTCGCGGACATCGACCTCGACGACCCGGCCGGCTGCGCCCGCATGGGCACGTTGGCGCGGTTCTCCGTCATCCTGGCCGACTACGAACACGTCACCCGCCGATCCCGGTACGAGGACGCGGCCGACGGCAAGCCGGAGTTCCGCAGCGGGAAGGATCGCGGCCGGTCGTACTATTGGGGACTGTTCAACTACCTCCAACACTACGCCCTCGACGCCTACGAGGACTTCGACGGCGAAGACACCCTCGACGTGGACGCCGTGGACATCCTCACCGTCCACCAGTCGAAGGGGTTGGAATGGCCGGTGGTGTTCATGCCGTGCCTCGTGGAAGGCCGGTTCCCGTCCAAGTTCGCGGGCAAGGAACAGGATTGGCTTCTCGATGACGCGGCGTTCCCGCCCGACGTGCGACGACGCTACGAAGGATCGGACACCGAGGAACGCCGGATGTTCTACGTCGCCATGACGCGGGCGCGGGACACGCTATACCTGTCCCGGTTCTGTAAGAAGCAGAACCAGTTCAAGCCGTCGCCGTACCTCGTGGAAGTGGCCGGCGGCGACCCGGCGCTTCACCCGGTCGGCACCCCGCTGCCGCTGCCCGACCCGTATACCCCGCCGGCCGTCGCCGAGGCCGACGAACTCCGCTCCGTCGCGTTCTCGGAACTGTCGCTGTTCGAGCAGTGCCCGCGCCGCTACCGGTTCAGCAGCTCGTTCGGGTTCCAACCGCAATTGGTGTCGGAACTCGGCTACGGTAACGCCATCCACCACATTCTCCGGCTCGTGGCGGAGAAGGCGAAGGTGACGGGGAAGCCGCCGCCCGCCGCCGAGGTGGACGCGCTATTCCAGAAGTTCTTCTACCTCCCCTTCGCCAATACCGGCGCGTTCGATTCGCTCCGGAAGCGCGCCCGCGAACTGGTGGACAAGTACCTCACCGATTTCGTGGCGGACCTGTCGCGGGTGTGGCAGACGGAGCGGCCGTTCGAGTTGCACCTGCCCAACGGCGTCGTCACCGGGCGGGCGGATGTCATCCTCGACCGCGACAAGGGCAAGGTCGGCCGGCTGGCCATCGTGGACTACAAGACCGCCACCGAAGCCAAGACGGATGACCTGTTCGCCTTCCAGTTGGCCATTTACGCGGCGGCCGGCCAGGGCGAAGGGGTGAACGTCGAGGCGGCGTACCTCCACGAGTTGAAGGAAAGTAAGCGAACGCCGATCCCGGTCGATTCGGTGCGGCAGAAGACCGCACGCGGCCGGGCCGACTTGCTACTCGAAAGCATCGCCGAAGGCGAATTCCCCAGCCGGCCCGAAACTGCCAAGTGCAAGCGGTGCGACATGCGGAGCATCTGCAAGGACGCCGAAGTTGGCAAGTACGACGTATAGGACTCGGAGCAAACAAACTACTGGCAAAAAGCCGCAAAATATTGCCAGAGATTAATTTGTGGGCGAAAGGTGAAAAAGTGTTATAGTTGCCCTTGTTTTGGCGGGCAAAGTGTTATAAAGTTTCCTGCTCAAGCAGTCAGCCGGCAACGGCGGAGCGGTTAAGGAGGAAGGGGCCGTGTCTCTGACTGGAACACATCATGTCCGCGCACTGAAATCGGCCCTCAAGAAGGCGAAACACCTTTGGCCCGCAACCGGTGCCCGGATGGAGGTGCGCCCAGGGCTGCTCATCGGTTGAGGTTGGCGAAGTTGGGCGACTGAGGTATCGGGTTGTCTCCACGCACGGAGCCCGCTGATGCCCGCCCTCTCGCTGCTCGACCGTCTGGCCGAACTGACCGACCCGCGCGACCGCAAGGGT
>JBBRUO010000259.1:0-7964 GCA_038247725.1 Gemmatales bacterium | reverse complement strand
CGCTCCGTCCCGGGGAGGGGGTGTTCACCAGGGAAACGTCGACGTTCGCCCACGTTCCGGGCGTGGTCCCCCCGGGGGGTTCGGTTCCTCACGCCGAATGCTCGTTCCACCGGGGCGGGTTGAACACCCCTTCTCCGGGACGGAGAGGGGGCCGGGGGGTGAGGTCTGTCCCAACCTCCGGCAACGCCAGAACTTCCGATTGCCCGAAAGATTTGCCAGACCCGTGGTTGAGCCACCGGAAGAATTTCGCGTGAAGGGCCGTCGTCCGCCTCCCCGCCGGGGATACACTCGAATAACCCGGCGGGGGTGTCCGTCCGCTTGGGTAGCCGGGCGGGAAGCCCCCGCCGGCGTTCCCGTCTCCCCGCATTTCGGAGGAACCGATGGTCCGTGCGTTCACCCTGATGGCCGTCGTTCTGCTGGCCGCCCCGACCCCGGCCGACGACACGTTCAAGCTGACCGGCGAGAACACCACGCTCAAGTTCGTCGGCAAGAAGACGGACGGCACCCACACCGGCGGGTTCAAGACGATCACCGGCACGTGCACCTGCGGCGGCGACCCGACGACGATGAAGATCGAGTGCGTCATCGATTGCGCCTCCCTGTACAGCGACGACGAGAAGTTGACCGCGCACCTGAAAGGGCCGGACTTCTTCAACGCGAAGGAGAACCCGACGGCGACGTTCAAGTCCACCAAGGTGGCGAAGGACGGGGACAAGGTGACGATCACCGGCGACCTGACGCTGCTGGGCAAGACGAAGCCGGTGACGATGACCTGCGCCTGCGCGCACAAGGACGGCACGCTCGACCTGAAGAGCGAGTTCACCATCGACCGCACCCAGTGGGGGATGACCTATGGCGAAGGGAAGATCGAGAAGGACGTGGCCCTGACGCTGAGCATCGCCTGTAAGAAGTGATCGGCTGGGAGATCGGATCATCCCCGGCCCGGCGCAGGACCCACGCGGCGGGGCCGGGTCGTTTGGCGTCACACTTTCCGCTTCCGCTGCTTGTTCGCCTTGCGACGGCTGGGCGGCTGTTTGCGAACCCACTTCAAGAACTTGGCCAACTCTGGGGCGTCCCGCAACTTCGCCGCCGTCGGATACAGCGCCGCCAGCGTGGCGTTGGTGAACGTGGCGTGAACCATGCCGTGGCACTGCGGGCAGGCCAGTTCCACGTCGTCGTTCGTGCCGCCTTTGGCCTTCGGACGGCCGTGATGCCGGGTCAGACCGCCGCGCGGGAACGGCCGCTCGCACAGCGAACACGGGATCGGAGGTGATTCCTCGCGCGGCATGGCGGCCTACCGGAATTGGTTTCGCGGACGGTCTACGGATACCATAGACACGACACGGTTCGCGCCTCGCCGGACCAACTCCCGCTCTCAGGATTTCGCCGATGACTCCGCTCCTGCTGACGCTCGGCCTCGTCGCCGCCCAACCGCCCGCCGCCGACTGGAAGAAGGCGGAGACGGAATACCTGTCCGGCATCACGCAAGTGACCAAGGACTTCGTGCGGGCCGGCGAGGGGTACTTCTCACCGGACGGCAAGACCATCATCTACCAGGCCGAGGAGAAAGGCACCGGCAACCCGTTCTACCAGATCTTCACGCAGGACTTGGCGAGCGGCAAGTTCTCCCGCATCAGCCCCGGCGTCGGGCGGACGACCTGCTCGTACTTCCGCCCGGACGGCAAGAAGGTCATCTTCGCCAGCAGCCACACCGACCCGGACGCCAAGGCGACCCAGGCGGCCGAGTACAAGCAGCGGGAGGAGGACGCGAAGAACGGCGTCCGCCGGCGGTACAGTTGGGACTTCGATCCGCACGTGAAGATCTACGAGTCGGACCCGGACGGGGAACACCTGAAGTGCCTGACGCCGGACGCCAAGGTGTATACGGCCGAGGGCAGTTACAGCGCTGACGGCAAGAAGATCGTGTACAGCGCCGGGAACGCCGGGAACGTGCAACTCTACACGATGGACGCCGACGGCAAGAACGTGAAACAAATCACGACCGCGAAGAACTGCTACAACGGCGGGCCGTTCTTCAGCCCGGACGGCACGAAGGTGATCTTCCGCAGCGACCGCAAGGAGAAGGACAGGTTGCAACTGTACGTCGTCAACTCCGACGGCACCGGCGAGAAGGCGCTGACCGACAACGACAAGTGGGTGTACTGGGCACCGTATTGGTACAAGGACGGCGAACACATCATTTACACCGCCGCCGACCACTCGGACGAGCTGAAGCGGCCGAATTACGACCTGTACTGGATGAACGTCAAGACCGGCAAGACGACCCGCGTCACCCACGCGCCGGGGGCGGACGTGCTGCCGGTGTTCAGTCCGGACGGCAAGAAGCTGATGTGGACCACCTCCCGCGACGGCCGTTCGCCGACGCAACTGTACATCGCCGACTTCACCTCGCCGAAAGACTGACGGGTCTAAAATACCCCCGGAGGTGCCCCATGAACGACGAACTCGACAAACTCCGCCGCGAGGTGGAACGACTGACCGCCGAGCGGAACGATTACAAGACAAAGTACGACGACACCCTCCGCTCGCTGATAGCGAAAGAGTGGGAGGGGGTCACGCAGGCCGACCTCGACGCCGCGCTCGCGTCCGACGTGACGATCCAGACCTTCATCGACCTCCTGGAAGCAAAGGGGGAACCCGGTGGCTGATCCCAATCGATACCGGGTGTCGAACAGCGGTCGCGCGAACGAGCAACTCGCTGCGCTCGCGAATCTTGCGATGTCGTTTGGCGTTCGCGAGCGGTTGGCTCAGTGTCTGCGTCGCATTCAGGACGAGTTGCGAGTCCGACCCCTGGAGTGGGGCGAACCAAAATCCCGCCTCCGCGGCGCGGAACTGATTCTCTGCGTCGGATTCGATGACCGGATCCGAGTGAACTTCGGCGTTCACGAACGGCATCCAGTCGTGTTCGTTCAGAACTTTGAAGCCCAACTCGGCCACCCGCTGTACGTCCCACCGGATGCCTGATCCGCTTTTTCCCACACTCCCGCCCCGCTGGAGGGCTATGTTCGCCTTCGCTCCGCTTTTCGCCGCCGCCGAGTCCGACCTGCCCACGTGGCTGGGTCTGGCCCTCATCCCCCTGTTGATCCTCATCAACGGCTACTTCGTGGCCGCCGAGTTCGCCATCGTCGCCATCCGCCGCACCCGCGTCGAGGAACTGGTGAACGCCGGCAAGCCCCGCGCGAAGGCCCTGCTCGACGCCGTCACGCAGATGGACCGGAGCGTCGCCGCCGCGCAACTGGGCATCACCGTCGCCAGCTTGGCCCTCGGTCTGGTGTCCGAGCCGGCGCTGAACAACTTGATTTCGCCGCTCCTGGCCAACGCCCCGGAGTCGTGGCAGGGGACCGTCTCGCACATCATCTCGGTCGCCCTCACGCTGACGCTGGTGACCTACATGCATGTGGTGTTCGGCGAGCAGATGCCGAAGATCGCAGCCCTCCAGTCGAGCGAGAAGATCGGCCTGTACATCGCCACCCCACTGAACCTGTTCGCCCGGTGCACCAAGCCGTTCATCCGCGTGATGAACGGGTCGAGCATGATGTTCTTGCGGTGGCTGGGGTTCAAGCCGACGACCGGGCACGACGAGTTGTACACCATCGACGAATTACGGCTGCTCATCGAGGACACCGAGGAGGCCGGGCTGATCGAGCCGGAGGCGGCGGACTACGTGCTGAACGTGTTCGCCCTGACGAACAAGACGGTGCGGGACGTCATGGTGCCGCGCGACAACGTGGCCGGGCTGGAGTTGCGGACCCCGCCGGACAAGATCATGGAACTGGTCCGCGACGGCGCGCACACGCGGATGCCGGTGTACGACGGGTCGTGGGACAACGTGGTCGGGGTGGTGAACACGAAGGACCTGTTCTACCTGTTCAGCCTGAAGGGGGCCGTCATCCTGGACGACGCCCTGTACGCGGCCCAGTTCCTGGACCCTGACCAACCGGTGTCGGTGGCGTTGCGGCTGTTCCGCAAGACCCGCCGACCGATGGCCATCATCCGCGAAAAGTCCGGGCAGACCGTGGGCATCCTGACGTTGGAAGACGTACTGGAGGAGATCGTCGGGGACATCGAGGACGAGCACGACGACCCGACCCGCCGCGCCGCCTTCGCCCGCGCCGTCAAGCGAACCGCCGCCACCCTACCCCGGCTGAAACCGGGCGGGTGAGGACGAAGGCTAACCGCGCGGAAAAGGCAGGGCTTTTGTCACAACTGTAACTGCCGGTGCTCGCTGGATTTGCTTTGACTCGGAATTAGTAACTGTAATCGGATGTGGCAGTGTAGGCTACCTGATATGAGCGGTAAATGCTGCTTCGTTGACCAACAAAGTGTGAGCAAGCAATGCCCATTTATGCACTGTGGAACAACAAAGGCGGTGTCGGCAAGAGCTACCTGACGTTCCAGATCGCCGCTGAGTACGCCCGCACTCACCGCGACCAAAACGTCTTGGTCATAGACCTGTGCCCGCAAGCAAACTCATCAAGTATGCTCCTCGGCGGGATGGAGCGGGGTGAGTCCGCACTCGACTCGCTGTCTTCTGCAGATCCACGGCTCACGATCGCAGGTTACATTCGCGAGCGCATCGCCAGCCCATACCAGAACCCGCGGGTAGGGGCCGAGTACCTCCATCGGCTGTCCGACCACAACTCGCACATCCCAAATAACCTTTACCTCATCGCAGGCGATGAGGAGTTAGAGTTGCTATCCTCCCGTGTCTCCGGAGCGGCCCGACCTGGCCCGGACGACGCATGGGCGCGGGTGCATCAATGGATTCTTGATCTTGTGAACGACGTCCGACAGAAATGGAACGTGGATAAGATATCGGTGTTCATCGACTGCAACCCGAGCTTCGGTATCTACACGGAGCTGGCTCTCTCGGCTGCGGAGCGGTTGTTGATACCGTTTTCTGCGGACGGATCGTCGCGGCGCGCGGTTCGGACGGTACTTTCACTGCTTTACGGAACAACACGGCTACTCGGCGGGGAGAGATCGGAATTCGTCCGACAAACGGAACAGTTCAAGCTTCGACTTCCGGAGATCTACTGCTATATCGGAAACAGACTAACCCAAGCAAACCGCGCCTCGGCGGCCGCCTTCAGAACGGTCGTCAATGCCATCGGGGCAGAGATCTTCGCGATCTGGCGGGTCAATCCTGGTCACTTCTGCGTACACCCAGGTGGTACTCCGGCCCCCGTCAACCAGCGAACGTTTCGAGACATGTTCCAATACGAAGTGTCAGATGCCAACACAGCTTCTGTTGTGTCTGGCGCGCTAGGCATCCCTATCATCAGTTTGACGGCCGGGCAACACCGCATCATGGGACGGAACCACGTCGTCAACCAGACTCAACTCGACAAACAGCAGCCGAACATACAAGGGCTTGTGGCTGGAATCGAGTAGCCCCCGGCGCTCGATCCTTGTCCGTCTCGCGGCGAGCAGGGGAAGGGTGATTTCTCGCTATCGCTGATGGGTGTCACCCCGTCAGGCCGCCAATGGGGTCGCCGTGGTAGATGTGGTGCGGGCGGTTCTCGGCGTCGGTCCACGCGGTCGTCTTCGGCAGCCCCAGCGCCTGGTAAATCGTGGCCGCGAAGTTCTCCGGCGTTTGCGGGTCGGTGCGCGGGTGGCCGCCGTTCTTGTCCGACGAGCCGACCACCTGCCCGCCTTTCACCCCGCCGCCGGCCAGGAACACCGTCTGCACCGCCCCCCAGTGATCGCGGCCCGGCCCCTTGTAGTGCTTCGCCAGCGTGCTGATTCGCGGCGTCCGCCCGAACTCCCCGCACATCACCACCAGCGTCGAGTCCAGCAGTCCGCGTTCGCGCAGGTCGTCCAGCAATGCTGACACCGCCTTGTCAGTGGGCGGGAAAAGCTTGTCCTTCAGGTGCGGGAAGGCGTTGCCGTGCGTGTCCCACGTCTCGTTGTTGCCCAGGTTCACTTGCACGAGTCGGACGCCCGCCGTCACGAGGCGCGAGGCCGTCAACAGGCTCCAGCCGAAGGCGTTGCGGCCGTAGCGGTCCAGGTCGCGCGGTGGCGCGGCTTTCAAATCGAAGGCGGCCCGCGCGTTGCCGTCGGTCAGCAGCGCCACGGCGTCTTGCCGCACGCGGTCATACTGTTCGGCGGTCGCGTCCAACACCCGCTGTTGCTTCTCGATGGCCTTCAACACGTCCAGCCTGCGACCGAAGCGGGGGCCGTCCACGCTTTCGGGCAGTGTCAGTTCCGGCGGCGTGAACCCCTGGCGTTTGGCGGTGAACGGCCGCTCTTGGTGGTCAAATTCAAACGCCGGGTACGCGCCGTAGGCTTTCGGTTCAAACGCCGACATTTCCAGGAACCACGGGTCGCGGGCGCGGCCCATGACCCCGGCGAACTGCCCCGGAAGCACGCGGCCGGTGTTGTGGACGATGCGATCCGGGAGCACGACCGCCGGCGGCAAGTTGTTCCGCGGCGGGGCGGTCGCCGTGGCGACGGCGGCGATGCTGGGGTGGTCGGTCGGCTTCGGAGCGGACGGGTTGAACCCGGTCGGCAGGTCGCTTCGCCCGGTCAACATCGTGTGATGGCCGGCGGAGTGGTCGTTGGTTTTGTGCGTGAGCGACCGCACCAGCGCCCACTGGTCGCTCCGCGCGGCGAGCAGCGGCAGGTGTTCGCAGACGTGAACGCCGGGCGTGCGGGTGGCGATGGGTTTGAATTCGCCGCGAATGTCGACCGGGGCGTCCGGCTTGGGGTCGAAGCTGTCGTGCTGACCGAGACCGCCGGACAGGAAGATGAAGATGACGGACCCGGCTTTCCCGCCACCGCTACCGGCCGCGCGGAGGGCGTTCAGTTCGCCGACGCCGAGACCGAGCACGCCGACCGCCCCGGCCTGGAGCGCGACGCGACGGGAAACCGTGGGGTGGGCGAACGCGGTCATGGCGAAACCGGGGAAAGGGAGACCGGCGGGCGGGTGTCCCCAGTGTCGCATGAATGGCGGGGAAATGCCAGCGATTGACTGGCGTGAAACGGAAGGCATCAATCCGTGTGGTGCAACCGTCTTCAACCATCGGAGAATACGACACGAAAGCCGATCTGATTGTTGCTGAACGCCGGCATGTTTCGACCCCGATACGCGGCCCGACAGTGTCGCCA
This sequence comes from Gemmatales bacterium, assembly GCA_038247725.1. Classification (GTDB taxonomy): domain Bacteria; phylum Planctomycetota; class Planctomycetia; order Gemmatales; family Gemmataceae; genus JALHQU01. Next base: position 833 of record JBBRUO010000259.1, on the reverse strand, counting down.
ATAGCTGGCCCAGCACCCGCCGCGCAGGATGCGGTGCGTTTGCTCGCCCTCTTCACAGACGGGATTCTCTCGTGGGGAACGGTAGTAGTAATGCGGGTCGTACCAGTCCTCGCACCACTCCCACACGTTGCCCTGCGTGTCGTACACGCCCCAGGGATTCGGCACGGAATCGGCACCGACTGGCCGCGTTTCGCCGACCGACGTTGCCCCGTACCAGGTGAGCGCCTCCATGTCGGCTTCGTCGTTACCGGACCAGAAGGCGGTGGATCTCCCCGCGCGGCAGGCGTACTCCCACTCGGCTTCCGTGGGCAGTCGAACCGGCTTTCCCACGCGGTCACTCAGTCGTTTGCAGAAGTCCTTCGCGGTGGCCCAATCGACCCCCTCGACCGGCAGGCTCTCGCCCCGGAAGTAGCTGGGGTTCCGACTGGTCACGCACCGGTATTGGGCCTGCGTGACCGGAAAGAGGCCCATCCAAAAGCCCCGCGTGAGGGTGACTTGGTGAGACCGTTCGTCGGGGTCGCGCCCGCTTTCACTCGCTGGCGAACCCATCGCGAATGTGCCGGGCGGACAATAGGAGAACGCCATCTCGACAGGCACGATACTGCCGCCGAACCCGAAGAGGCCACCCCGCTTCACAGTACCGAGTTTGAGTTGTAGCAGGTCGCCGGGCTTGCGGGCCGCCTGACCGGTTCGCACCTCGACGACCGGGACGCTGGCAACGGTTGACATCACGGTCTCCCGTTGCGGTGAAGCCTTTTTCGGCCTCGGTCGCAGCAACCTTATCATGCGCTGCACGCTTGACGGCCGCCTTCGATGTTGCTCTGCCAAGGCCT
>JBBRUO010000258.1:0-7979 GCA_038247725.1 Gemmatales bacterium | reverse complement strand
GTTGGCGGATCGCCCGGCCCCGCAATTCAGCCGGTTGTCCGTCAGCAACAACATCCTCGGCGACGGCGGGGCGAGAGCGTTGGCCAAAGCCGAGTGGCCGGTCCTCCGCGACTTGCTCATCATGACTTGCAACATCGGCGCGGACGGCATGTCGGCGATTGCCGAGGCACCGTTCTTCGCCCGCCTGCGGCAAGTCGGGTTCTACGGCAACCGGCTGCCGACCACCGGCCCGGCCGCTCAGGTGTTCGCCCAGGGGTACTGGATCACCGGCAGCGACCCGACCTGGCTGAACGACGCGCCGGGCGACGACGAGTAAGCAGGTCCGTTTGAGTAGGTCCGTCTCGCCGAGACGGACCATGTGCAGTCCGCCCCGGCGGGGCGGACCTACTTCCACGCGAGGTCACGCCATGAGTGCCGGACGCATCACCCTGGAAGTGGCGGTCGAGACGGTGGCCGACGCCGAGGTCGCCACCGCGTCCGGGGCGGATCGGCTGGAGTTGTGCGCCGCCCTGGACGCCGGCGGACTGACGCCGACGCCGGAAACGTTCCAGGCGGTGCGCACGGCGGTGAAACTGCCCATCGTCGTGATGATCCGCCCACGGCCCGGCGACTTCCTGTATTCCCCCGAAGAACTCAGCCAGATGCGGGACAACGTGGAGCGGTTCGTCGGGCTGGGGGCGGACGGCTTCGTCTTCGGCCCGCTGACGTGGGACGGCCGCATCGACACCGACGCGCTGGCCGAGTTGGTCCGCGCGGCCGCTCTCCGAGAGACGGCCTTTCACCGCGCGTTCGACCATGTGAAGGAGCCGGCCGAGGCGTTGGAATCGCTGGTCGAACTCGGCGTCACACGGCTGCTGACGAGCGGGCCGCACGCGACGGCGGCGGAAGGAATCCCGTTCCTGAAAGCGCTGATCGAACGGGCGGCGGGGCGGATTTGCGCGATGCCCGGTGGCGGCGTCAAACCGGCGTCCGCGCGGACGATCCTGGACGGCACCGGCTGCACCCAACTGCACGGCCGGTTCGCCGTGGACGGCCGCACCGACGGGCCGACCGTCGCGGCGGTGCGGGCGGCCGTCGATCACGCACCGCCGACCACCTCGTGGTGACGGTGGCGGACGATGGCCCCTTCCACCAGGAAGATCACGTCTTCGGCGATGTTCGTGGCGTGGTCGGCGATCCGCTCGATGTGGCGGACGATGGAGAACAGCGCCACCCCGGCCTCCACGCGCTCCGGCGACCGCTTCATCTCGTTGATGGCGTGAAGGATCAACTCGTCGTTGTCGCGGTCCACCTCGTCGTCCAGGCCGATCACCGCGCGGGCGGCGGCGGCGTCCTCGTTGACGAACGCATCCAGCGCCAGCCGCATCATCCCGGTCGCGCGACCGGACATCTGATCGAGGCGGTCGGGAATGGGCACATGCGGCGGGGCGGCCAGTTCGATGGCCCGCTCGGCGATGCCGACGGCCAGGTCGCCCATCCGCTCCAGGTCGGTGGTGATGAGCATCACCGTGCCGATCCGCCGCAAGTCCTTCGCCACCGGCTGGTGCAGGGCGAGGATGTTCAGGCAGTCCTCCTGGAGGAGGTTCTCCAGCTCGTCGATCTCGGTGTCCCTGCCGACGACCGTGCGGGCGGCGTCCAGGTCGCGGGCGCTCACCGCGCGGGTGGCGGTATGGACGGCGTCCTCGACGTACCCGGCCATCCGCAGGACCGAATCCCGGAGGCGTTCCAGATCCCTTAACATGTGCTTGGTCACGGCCACCCCTCGAACGGACTCGCCCCGACGGGCGGAATCCGGCGTATTATGTCTCGGAACCGACGGATCGCCAAACCCGAAGCAGCCCGATCCCATGCCACCCACGGCCGACCGCCGACCGCTGACCGTCGCCGCGTTCGAGGCGACCGTGGTCCGGAGCCGGTTGGTCGATCCGGATCGGCTGCTGCGATTGTCGGCGGCGGCACGGGCCGACGCAACCCTTTCCGCCGAAGAGTTTGCCGGACAGTTGGTGGCGGCCGGGGAACTCACCCGCTTCCAGGCGGAGAAGCTGCTCGCCGGCTTCTGGCAGGGGTTGGCCGTCGGCCCGTACCGCATCCTCTGTCCGGTCGGGCGGGGCGGCATGGGAATCGTGTACCTCGCCCACCGCCTTCGGCCGAAAAAACCGCCCCGACTGCTGGCCGTCAAACTGCTGTCGCCGAAGCGCGCCGCCGATGAACCGCGAACGCTCGCCCGGTTCGTCCGCGAGATGGACATCGGCCGCGCGCTGCCGCCGCACCCGCACCTCACCCGTACCCTCGAAGCCGGCCTGCACGACGGCATCCACGTCCTGGCGATGGAGTACGTGCCGGGGCCGACCGCGCGACAACTGGTGGCGGACGGCGGGCCGCTGCCGGTGAACCGCGCGGCGCGAGTGTTCGCCGACGCCGCGAACGGGCTGCTCGCGCTGCACCAGACGGGGTACGTCCACCGCGACCTGAAGCCGTCGAACATCGTCGTCACCACTGGCGACCGGGCGAAGGTGCTGGACTTCGGCTTCGCCCTGCGGCGCGGGGAGACGCCGACCGACGACCCGTCCATCCTCGGCGGACAAGGGTACACCCTCGGCACGATGGACTTCCTGCCGCCGGAGCAGGCGGCCGACGCCGTCGCCGTCGGGGCCGAGACCGACGTGTACTCGTTGGGGTGTAGCTTATACTTCGCCGTCAGCGGGCGCAACCCGTTCCCCGACGGGACGGCGCGGGAAAAGATGCGAATGCACCGGACGATGGAGCCGCTGCCGTTGACCACGCTCGTGCCGGGCCTGCACGACGACTTCGCCCGACTGGTGCGGTGGATGACGGCGAAGCGGCCGGAGCACCGGCCGCAGTCGATGGACGTGGTCGCCCGCGAGTTGGACCGCTGGGCCGACCCGGTGCCGAAGCTGCCCGCCCCGGTGGCGCTGACGGCCGACTGGGAACGGCAACTGCTGCGCGACGTGGAAGCCCGTTGGATGACCCACCGCAACGCCCTCGCCGCCGGCACCGTGACGGCCGAAGACCTCGTGCCGCTCCAACCGCTGCCGCCCGCCGTCGAAGGCTAGCCCACTCCGACACGAACCCGCTTGAGGTGTCCCATCCCGGAGCGGGCCGGGGTGTCCGTTGTCTTGTTCACCCGCCGCGCCAGCACGGGGCGTGTGGCGATACGCGCCGGTCCGCCAGCCTGATCTTCCCCCGATGGTTCTCGAAATGGCCCCGCTTCTGGAGCGGTTGGAGAACCTCACTGACGCTGAACCGGCGGACGCCGAGCATGACCCCAAGAAAATCGTGCGGCAATGGTAGCACGTCGATCCCGACCCGATCCGCGGTCATGAGCAGCCAGCGGCAGCCGCAGGGGGCCGTCGTTGCCCATTGCTTCCTTCAACACGTCCGCCCACGGCGACCGGTCAGTTGTAGGCGACCGGGCCGGGACTGCTACCGCCCGGCGTTTCACTCCGAATCAAACGGGTGGTCGTCGCGGCAGTCGGTCGGTTTGCCGTGGCGGTTGGACGCCCGTCGTCGCCGGCCGTCAGGCCGGCGACGACGGGCGTTGTCCGTCGCACCGCGTCGGCGAAGCTTGCAACCACACCCCTCGTCGCCGGCCGTCAGGCCGGCTCGGTGCGACCCGCCCCATCCCACCGACACAACTGACGCTCACCCGAATCGGACAGCGGAGCCGCCGGGAATCGCCAAAACTGCCGCGCACCCCCTTCCCTCGCTTCGCGTTGCGACGGAATCCCCGTCAGGCACTTGTACCGAGCCACGTCCGTCACCAGAATGATGCCCGATGTGGTAGGCTTTCGGACGAGGAACGTGCGATTCCACCCACCAACAATCACGACCGGTGGGGTTCGCTCAACGGTAATAGGCTACGGAGGTGTGCAGGTGGGGGATCGGAGGAGCCGCCGCCAAATCAGTGCGGGCCAGCCAGAAGCCGGGTCGCCGGCGATCTCCTGTCGCCCGATCTATCCGGCGCGCTTCACAACAGGCCGCCTGCACACCCCCGAGGACTGCCGCACCGGTTGTAGTTAGTGCTTCCCTTGCACTTCCCGCCGCACGGCGTCACCTCACCTCGACGACCTCGATGCTGCGGTTGGTGTAGATGCACACGTCGCCGGCGATCTCCAGCCCGCTGCGGACGATCTCGACCGGCGTCATCTGCGTGTGCTTCAGCAGCGCGCGGGCGGCACTCAGCGCGTACGGGCCGCCGGAGCCGATGGCCAGCACGTTGTCGGTTGGGGCGATCACGTCGCCGGTGCCGGAGATGAGCAGCAGGTGCTCGCTGTCCATGACGATGATCATGGCTTCGAGCCGGCGGAGGACGCGGTCCGTCCGCCAGTCCTTGGCCAGTTCGGTGGCGGCGCGGGGGACGGCCCCCTGGTGATCGCGGCGTGGCGGGAGCGGATGGGCACGGCGGACGCGAAGGCGGTGGACAAGGAGCGGGCATCGACGATCGAGTGCGTGAACGCGCAGGCGCGGAACCGAGGTCTGCGGCAATTCCTGGTTCGGGGGGTGCAGAAGGTGACGGCGGTGGCGGTATGGTTCGCGGTGGCGCACAACGTGGCGTGCGGGGCGCGGCTCCGCGCCGAGCGACTGGCGGCGGCGACGTGAGCGGCGAGTCGGAGGACCGTGTTGTACTCGTTCATCCGCTCGGGCAGGCCGAGTTCCGACCCGGACTGCAGCTCCAAATGGACGACGGCCGGCTACAGCCCGGCGATGTGGAACACCTTGTCCGCGTAGGCGGTGGTGGACAGGTTGCCGTCGCGGATCGGGTCGTAGTCGGCGAGCGGCCCCGGCGGGATGCCGAGCACATCCGCCAGGAACGCAGCCCAATCGGTGGCCGTCCCGTCGATGAGCGTGTTCAGCGTGTTGTCGAACGGCCTGGTCACTCTCGCACCTCGTGGCGGGACGCGCTCCCTCTCATCCGCCCGTTCGCCCCCGCCGCTTCCGCCACGCCCGCACTTGCAACACCAGCAACCCCACGGCGAACGCCAGGAAGAGGCCGCCGAACAGCAACAGCTTGTCGCGGGGGACGACGGCGAACACGCCCCCGTCGTCGACTGGGTCCGGCGGCGCGAGCGGCGGAATCACGAGGTCGTCGCCCGGCGGCGGCAGCTTCTCGACGGCCGCCTTCACGCTACGCCGGTGTTCCATCAGCGCCTTCTGGCCGGTCATCCCCGCGCCCCACGTACACATGTCGAAGGCGTCGTCGGCCTCGCGGAGTCGCCCCGTCGCGGCGTACACCTCGGCCAGCAACCACAGCAGCCCGGTGTCGGTCGGGTTCCACAACACCAGTTGCTGCGCCACGGCCACGGCGTCGGCCGGCAGTTTCGCTTTCTCTTCCGCCGACAACTCCGACCCGGTGAACGTCACTCCGTCGAACAGCGGGTAGGGGTCGCCATCGGATTGCCCCTTCCGCGCGGCTTCCGTCCGCCGCACCCGCAGCCACGGGCGGTAATACTTTTTGTCCACGCCGAGCATCCACGCCAATTGTTCGCCGCCCGTGCCGGGCAGTTCGGTCGGGCGGTCGAGTTCCAGGACGTGATCCTCGAAGTTCCGCACGGCGACGCCCCAGTTCCCGGCCAGGGTCTCGGCGTGGACGTAATTCGCCGCGATGAGGTAGTCGCGGGGCCGTTCGCCCGTCACCCTTTTGAGCAGGGCGAACTCCTTGCCCAGCGTGCCGGTGCGGACCAGATCGGCGCTCAGGGCGAGTCGCTCCGCGGGCGTCAGTCGCGTGACCTTCGCGGACAACTCCCGTACCCGCGTCATGGCTCGGCCGCGCTCGGTCAGCCGCTGTCTCTTGCCGTCGGGCGTGTCGATCTCCTCCGTCTCCGGGAGGGCCGGGTTCAGTTCGGCGCGGCGGTCGTTCAGCAGCGACTTGAATTTGGGGTGCGGCAGCGGCTTCGCCACCCCGCCGGCCACCTCGAACGGGCACGGCTCGGCCGGGCTGTACACCCCGGCGGCCGCCGGCGAAGCGACGGCGATGACGACGGCGACAATCCGGATCACGGCGAACCCTCGGAGGGAATCGTCATCGCCGCCAACCGGATGCCCCGGAGCGTGAGCAGGGGGTCCGTGCGGCAGTGACCGACGTCGGGGAAGTTGAAGTCGGCCATCGCCCCGAGTGCGCCGCCGGTGAGGATCACCCACGGCGGGTTCACGGCGGGGCGGGCGTACTCGCGGACAAGGTACTCGGCCGCGCCGAGTTGCGCCGCCATGACGCCGGCGTCCATCGCGTGGCGAGTGTTCTTACCGGGAAGGTCTACTTCGGGAACGGCGTGAGAGTCCACCAGCGGCAGTTTCGCCGTCTCCCGGTGCAACGACTCGAACATCAGCCGGGGCCCGGGGAGGATGGCACCACCCTGGAAGACGTGCCACTCGTCCAGCCAGTCGATGGTGACGGCGGTGCCCACGTCGATCACCACGGCGGGCGTCCCCTTCGGCAGAAAGTCCGTGACGGCGAGGGCGTTCAACAGGCGGTCAAGGCCCACTCGGTCGGGGAACTCAACGTTCAGTTTCACCGGGACTTGGCGGAAGTGGTTGACCACCCGCACCGGCTCGCCCCGGTCCGCGATCCACTCCTTCAACTGAGCGAGCCGCTCCGGGTGGACGCTGGCCACCTCCCACCCGGCGACGAGTGGCGTCCGCCACAGCCGCAACTGCTCGCTCCAGCTCGCGGGGTCATCCGCTGGCAGCCGTGCGAGCCGTCCGGCCTCGAACCGCCCGCGATGAACCGCGGCGAACTTGATCCGGGTGTTCCCGATATCGACGACGACATGACGGGTCGCTTTCCGCCTCACGTCGTCGGCTCCTCGGCAGGCAGGGGCGGCGCGTCCGTCACCCGCACGGCCTTCTCGGTGGCGAACTCGGTCATCTTCGCCTTCGTCTCCCGTTCGACCCGCTTCAACTCGGCGATCCACTCCAACGCCTTCCCGACGACCTTGTGCAGTCCTTCCCCGGTGACGGACGAGACGAGGAACACCTCCCGGCCCAACTCGGTCGCCAGTTTGTCGCGCACGTCGGCCGCGTCGGTCAACTCCGCCTTGGACACGCACACGATCTCCGGCTTCGCGGCCAGGTGCTCGCTGTACGTCTTCAACTCGTTGCGGATGGTGTGGTAGTTCGTCACCGGGTCGGACTCGTCGGTCGGGAACGGCTCGACGAGGTGGACGAGAACCCGTGTGCGGTCCACGTGGCGGAGGAACTCGTGGCCGAGGCCGATGCCCTGGCTCGCCCCCTCGATCAACCCCGGCAGGTCGGCCATCACGAACCCCACGTCCGACCCGGCCGACACGATGCCCAGGTTCGGGTGCTTGGTGGTGAACGGGTAGTCGGCGATCTCCGGCCGCGCCCGGCTGAGGCGCGACAGCATCGTGGACTTGCCGGCGTTGGGGAACCCGACGAGGCCGACGTCGGCGATGACTTTCAGTTCGAGTTGGACCCACCGCTCCTCGCCGGGGTCGCCGGGGCCGAACTCGCGGGGGGTGCGGTTGGTGGCCGAGGCGAAGTGGATGTTCCCCCGCCCGCCCTTGCCGCCGGCGATCACCAGTTCGTCGCCCTCCGTCACCAGGTCCTTGAGGACGTTGCCCCGGTCGCGGTCGCGGATGAGCGTGCCCGGCGGGACGAGAATGACGAGGTCGTGGGCGTCCTTGCCGGCGCACCCGGAGGTGTCGCCGGGTTCGCCGCTCTTGGCCTTCCAGTGCTTCTTGTGGACGAGCGGGGCGAGGTTGTCGGCGTTCGGGTCGGCGCGGATGATGACACTGCCACCGTCCCCGCCGTCGCCGCCGTCCGGGCCGCCGCGGGGGACGTACTTCTCCCGCCGGAACGAGCACATGCCCCGCCCGCCGTCCCCGCCCTTCACGAACAATTCCACGCGATCGACGAACATTTCAGGGGTTCCAGGTTTTCAAGTTCCAGGTTCAAAGTCGGCAGACAGTTCCGCCGCGAACGCCGCGAGGTCCGGACAGGTG
>JBBRUO010000257.1:0-7996 GCA_038247725.1 Gemmatales bacterium | reverse complement strand
TTCATCGTCAGTTTGTGGTCCGAGAAGATGGCCTCTTCCCCGAACCCGCCGTCGCGTTTGGTGCCGTACAGTTGCAACACCACCGTTTCGGGCTTACGGCGGGACTGCTTGCCGGTGACGCCTAAGTTCCAGCCGCCGGTCTTGGCGCTGCCGTCCCAGTGCGCGGCGATGGTCCGCACCGCCCCGGAGTCGGCGACGGTCTTCGGCGATACGAACGCCTCGATCGTGAAGTCGCCGTTGGGAACCTTGACGCCGGTCACCTCGAACCCGCCGTTCAATTTGAGTAGCGCCGCCTGCCCGTCGCGGTATGGCAACTTCCCGGCGGCAAAAGTGGCCGCGGGCGCGACGGCCTTCTTCGGATCGATCGCCTTCGCCTGTTCGTCCAGGAACGTCAGCACGGCGGCGACTTCCTCGGTGGTGGCGTCGCGGCCGAAGGCGAGGCGGTACGCGCGGCCCACCCGCTTGGATTCGTCCGGCTCGTCCCCTTCCAGGCGAGCGGCGAAGGCGCGACCACGGGCGAGCATTCCCGTGCTGTTGAACAGGAACAGCGACTGCACCGGCGTGGTGGTGGTGTCGCGGTTGGCGGCGCTGTTGAACCAGTACGGGGCGTCGAATACGTCCAGCAGCGGGTCGCGGGTGTTCCGCATGATCTTGCAGTAGATCGCGCGGCGGGGGTCGCTCGCCGGGGAGCCGGGGCCGAACGCCTTCAGGTTCAATTCCCCCGTCGCGGCCAACATCGCGTCGCGGATTTGCTCGGCGTCCAGCCGGCGGACGGGGGCCTTCCACAGGAGCTTATTCTCCGGGTCGATCCGCTTCCCGACGGCCGGTTCGGGGTGATTCGCACCGCGGCGGTAGGTCGCCGAGGTCACGATCAGCCGGTGCAGTTTCTTCACGCTCCAGCCGTCCGCCATGAAGCGGCTGGCCAGCCAGTCGAGTAACTCCGGGTGCGTCGGCGCTTCGCCGAGCTTGCCGAAGTCGGAGGCGTTCGCGGCCAGCCCTCGGCCGAAGTGCTGCTGCCAGATGCGGTTGACGAACACGCGAGCGGTCAGCGGGTTACCGGGTTCTGTGAGCCAGTTCGCCAACGCCGTCCGCCGGCCGGTGCTGTTCGGCAACGGGGTCACGGCAATCGGGTTCGGGTCGAGGATCGTCGGCACGCCCGGTGACACCGGCGTGTCACCCCGCTTGGGGATCGTCACCGGCGACGCGGTCGGGCCGATGTCGGTGCAGGCCAGGGCGACCGGGCGGGGCGGCGGCTTCAGGGCGTCGAACGCGGATAACTCCTTCCGCAACTTGATGAGCGTCTCCTTATCCGCCCCCTTGATGGCCCCGTCCAGTCGGCCGAACTCGTACTCCACTTGGCGGTACGCCAGTTCGTGGATCTGCTGCTCGTAGGGCGTCCGCTCGGCCGCCGGCTTCCGCATCATCGCCTGGATTTCCGCGGGAAACAGGCCGATCGCCTTGTCAGTGGCTTTCTCCCGGTGTGGGGCTTCCACGGCCGCGATGGCGGCGCGAATGCTTCCGGTCTTCGCCTCCCACGCCGCCAACTTCGCCTCGTACTCGGCGAGTTCCTCCGCCCCGACGGCGGGCAAATCTTCGCGCGGGCGGAGGCCCGCGAAGAACGCCTGCAACCGGAAATAGTCCTTTTGCAGCAGCGGGTCGAACTTGTGGTCGTGGCAGCGGGCGCACTGCAAACCCAGCCCCAAGAACACGTCCGCCGTGGTGTCGGTGACATCGTTGAGGATGTTCGCCCAGTGGCCCTCGGCGTCGCGGTTGTTGTACTCGTAGATCCAATGCCGCAGGTAGCCCGTGGCGACGACGGCTTCGGGGTCACGCGGGTACAGTTCGTCCCCGGCGAGTTGCTCCTTCACGAACCGCGTGTACGGCTTGTCGGCGTTGAAACTCTTGACGACGTAGTCGCGGTACCGCCAGGCGGTGGGGCGGTATTCGTCGGCGCGGTAGCCGTCGCTGTCGGCGTACCGCACGAGGTCGAGCCAGAAGCGGGCTTGGCGTTCGCCGTACCGGGGCGAAGCCAGCAGCCGGTCCACCAAAGTTTCGTCGGCGTTCGGCGACAGGTCGCTCACGAAGGCGTCGATCTCCGCCGGCGTCGGCGGCAGCCCGTGCAGGTCGTAGGTCAGCCGGCGGATCAGCACCGCCCGGTCGGCTTCCGGGGCGGGCGTCAGCTTCGCCTGCTCCAACTTCCGATTCACGAACCCGTCGATGGGGTGGCCGGCTTTGTCGTCAATTTGAAATGTGCCCAGCGGCCGGAACGCCCACCACTGGCGGTCCTCGTCACTGATGGTACCCGGCTTCCGCTTCGGCCCGCCGACGGCGTTCGGCCACGTCGCCCCGTCCGCCACCCACTTCGTCAGTACGTCGATTTCCGCGTCCGTCAGCTTCTGCTTCGGTGGCATTCGCAGGTCGTCGTTCGTGTAACGGACGGCCTCGATCAGCTTGCTCTTCCCCGGTTCCTTGGGCACCACGGCAGGCCCGGAGTCGCCCCCGGCCAGCGCCCCCGCGAGGGTGTCCAGCGTCAGCCCGCCTCGGGCTTTGTCGGCCTCTTCGCTGTGGCAACTGTAGCACTTCGCGGCCAGCAGCGGCCGCACCTTGTTCTCGAAGAAGGCGGCCCGCGGGTCGGCGGCGACGGCGAACGAAGCGGACGCGAACAGGAGAAGCAGGGAACGCATGGCATCTCACCGGGGAGGGCGAAGTGAGGGAAATTGTACCCGATCTGGGTGCCGATTGCACACCCCTCATGCCCGCGAATCCGACATCCCTACGTTGAGGCGTGTCTCCGAAGAGGCTGCCATGACCATCCGCCCCGCGACCGAAACCGATTGGCCCGCGATCTGGGAACTGTTCCGCGCGGTGACGGCGGCGGGAGACGTCTTCGCATACGACGCCGACACACCGGAAGCCGTGGCTCGAAAGTTGTGGTTCGACCCGCCGGCGGTACCGTTCGTTCTCGCGGAGGACGGGCGGATTCTCGGCACCTACTATGTCCGGCCGAACCAGCCGGGGCGCGGCGATCACGTCGCCAACGCCGGGTACATCGTCGCCGAAGTCGCACGCGGCCGGGGACTCGCGTCGCGGTTGTGCGGGCATTCCCTCGACACCGCCACCCGCCTCGGCTACCGGGCGATGCAGTTCAACTTCGTGGTGTCGTCGAACGAGGCCGCCGTGCGGACGTGGCAGAAGCACGGGTTCGAAATCATCGCCACTCTGCCTGACGCCTTCCGCCACGCCGCGCTCGGATTCGTCGATGTGTTCGTGATGTGTCGCCAACTTTCGGCCGACGCTGGAACCGGTGGCGTGAAGCCGGCCACCGAGCGCTAACCGTCCGAATCGCGTGCTATGGTGCGAGTAACGGAGGACGCCACTCCCTTCGCCCTCGCACCAGGACACCGCGATGAAGCAGCTTTACGCCACCGGTTCGCTTGCCGTCTCGTCGCCCGCCTTCGGTCCGACCGTCGATACGCCGATGCCGGGCCGGTCGCTCCAGTTGCCGTCGGTGCGGGCGAGTTCGGCGGGCATCGGGGCCGATCAATTGTCCGCCGCGCTGCCGGCCACGCTGTATTCCGCCGCCCAGTCCGAGCGGCCGCTGCCGGTGCGGTTGGCCCTGTTGAAGACCAACGCCGGCCGCGTCTTGACGCACGCCGTGCCGAACGGCCAGTCGTATTTCGCCCACACGCTGTTGAACGTCCCGGAGACGGCGGACGCCCACCTCGCCATCCAGACCTGGGGCAGCCCGTTGTGGCAGCGGTGCGAGCCGGACTCGGCCGCCGACCTGCCGGAGTTGCCGTACCTGCCGGTCGGCGACGCCCTGGATGACGCCGCACTGAAGGCGTGGCTGGCTGCCCCGGACAAGCGGGAACTGCTGGAATTCGCCCTGTCCGCGATCCTCGGCACCAGCGGCCGGGTGTTCTTGGCGGCGACCGCCGAAGACGTGGCGACGGTGGTGTTCGCCCTCACCCGCGCGCTGCCGTCGGGGCTGATGGATGACTTCACGTTCAGCACCCACGAGGCCGAGCCGCTGAGCTGCACCGCCCGTCTCGTCGGGTTCGACGGCGACGCGGAGACGGACCTGCCGGCCGCGTGTTACCGCACCGCCGGGGTGGGGATTCACGCCGTCACCGGGAAGCGGTCGGACCTGCCCGTCGAGGTGCCGTTCGCCGCGTTCGCGGTGGCCGGGCTGCACAGCGGCGAGTTCGGCCCACTCGAAGACGTGAAGGCGACGTGGCAGCGGCTCGGCCTGAAGGACGCGCCGTCGTTCGACCTGGTCTACCGCATGGCCCGCGGCACCGGCACGCTGACGAAAACCGAGGCCGCCGTCGCCCTCCAGCACCCGCCGCTGGCCGCCTGGATTTCGAGCCGCTCCGACGCGCTGAAGCAGTTCCTGGAGTGGGCGCTGGACGACCGCGCGTTCGCCACCGGGTCGTTCAGCCGGGCGGTCCAGACGATCCGCCAGAAGGCCGACGTGTTGGCGAAGCTCGCCCAGGTCGTCCGTGAGAAGGGGCTGGCCGCGCTGAAGGACGGCGACCACACCCGCACCGCCAACGCGCTGGAAGTGGTGCTGCCGATGGTGGCCCCGACGAAGGCGAACGCCGTGTGGGGCGACCTGCTGGCGCAGATCACCGACCCCGACCAACTGCCGTGGGAGATGCGGTGGTACCTGCTGCCCCGGTTCGTGCGGTTCAAGCAGCAGCAGGGCGGCGGCTCGGCGGTCGATCCGCACTTCACCCGCTGGCTGAACGTGCCGGCGGATCGCCTCGGTGAACTGCTCGCGCTGGACCTGCCCCGGCCGTACCAACTGGAAGCCGGCCGCGTCGCCCTGACTCGCGCCGACGAGCCGACGCCGGCCCTCGCGCACACCCTGGCCCGGCACCCGGCGCTGGTGGCGACGCTGCTCCAACCGGCCTACACGACGGCGGACACGGCGGTGTCCCTGTACGAGACGCTGCTGGCCGAACGGCCCGGCTCGCCGTGGTTCGAGACGGTGCTGGCGACCGCCGCCGATTACCCCGCCTCGCTACTCAGCCGGTTCTTCGAGGTGACATTGGCGGGCGGCACGCTCGACGCCGACCGGCTCGTCCGCCTGCAAGGGAACCGCCTACTCGAACTGTTCGCCGGGCAAGCCGGGCTGGACCGGCTCGGCGCGAAGTTCCTCGCCACCCCGCCGACTGACGTGCTGAGCAACCGCACCGTCCTCGGCTTCCTCACGGCCCTCCGCGAGCAGCCGAACCTGACCGACGACCTGACGGCCCGCATCGACGCGGTGACGGCGATTCGCGGCTACCTCGACGCGCCGACGTTCACCGCCGACGCCATCCGCCCGGTGGCCGCCGCGCTGGCCCTGACGCCGCCGGCCGTCCCGCCGACCGCGAAGGCGGACGTGTTCGCCGCCGTCACGGTGGAACTGTTCGAGCGGGACGAACGGGAGTCGCTCCAAACCGACCTGGAAACCGTCGTCGCGCACTTCGGCGAGGCGCTGGCGACCGACCCGACCGACCTGTTCGAGAACCTGCTCCGCGACCGCCGGGCCATCGACCCCCGCTTCGGGTCGCAGGCGAACTCGGTTCACGCCTACCTCGCGGTGGCCCTCGGCGCGACGGTGACGCCGGAACTCGCCGGCAAACTGGACGGCCTGGATGGGCACGCCTTCGCCGTGGCGTCGGACGCCGCCAAGCGCGGCGGGCACAAGTTGCTCGACGAGATCGACGCCCGGTCGAAGAACTGGCCGAAGGAAGCGCGGGGGAAGTGGGGGTTTCTGATGGCCGCCGTGCGGCCGAAGTCGCGGGTCGGGCGGGACATCGCGTGCGGGCTGATCGGCGCGGCCGTCGCCACCGCCGCGTGGCTGGCCGTGAAGTTTTTGGGTTGAGAGCCCCTGGGCGGATCGAACCTTTGAATCCCGAAGAGAGATTCACCGCGGAGGGCACGAGAGGGCGCGGAGAAGACACTTGATTGCGATGTCTTTCACCGCGCCCACTCGTGCCCTCCGCGGTGAAATCTTGCTGACTTTTCAGCCCCCTCATCCCGCGAACGGCACCCGGCAGGTTTCCAACGTCTCGCCGTCACCCAGCGGCGCGGTGGCCTTCGCCGGCGCGGGGTTCGCCACGATCGACCCGTACACCGCCGCCCCGCCGACCGCCAATCCTACCAGCAACGGCAGCGGCTTCAGGCAATCACTCGCGGATTCCACGAACAACCCGTACACGATCGGCAGCAGGATCAGCACATACACGGCGAGGGCCTGGTGCGGCGCGGTGCCGATGGCGGCGATCCCGGCCGGGCATTCGAGCTTCCCGACCGCGACGAGGTAGACGTGGAAAGCGGCCACGCCCAACCCGCCGACCGCCAGCGGGAGTGCGAGCAGATTCACCTTCCCGCCTAACCCCATCGACAGCCCGACGGCTAGCACCGCCACCAGCGCGAACGCGAACGTCCGCTGGTAGAAGCAGAGGGGACACGCCTTTAGCCCCAAGCCGAGGCTGAGGTACAGGCTGCCACTACAGGCGACGGCGGCGAACAACAGGGTGAGCAGTGGGGCGATCATATCGGAGCGAATCTCGGGAGTGAACGGATTCGAGTTGTGATACCAAATCGGCGGTCGATACGAAAAGACCCCCCGCGGAGGTTACCGCAGGAGGTCATGGGGTGGTTAGACCACGGCGAACGTCAACTCCGGTGCGTACCGGCGGTGGATGTCCGCCGCCACTTCGGAGCGGATCAGGCCGGCGGCCTTGGAGAGTGTCGTCAGAACGTCCTTCACGGCGGGGCGGTCGGTGGCGTCTGCCGGGGCGGGGCCGGCGACTGTCACCAGCAGCCGGCCCGTGTTCGGGGCCGGTGCGACCGTCAACACCGTCAAGTTCTGCAACACCTCGTCGGCCAGCCCGGCCAGAATCGTCCGCAGGGCGTCGGCCACCTGCTCGCAGAGCTGCTGGGCCTTGCGGCCCGGTTTCTTGTGTTCGTCCCAGGTGCGGCGGTCGTGGTCCCGCTTCGGATCCTGGCCGTCTTCGTCCCCGAAGGTCTCCGGGGCGGCCATCGTCTCCGGCGGGCGAGATCGCTTTCGGCTCATGTGGAAGTAATACCGTTGGGGAAGGGAATCTTGCGCGCGACGCCGAGAATGGCGGGAAGAAAAGCACGCATGGGGTGGCCCTCCGTCGCGGTGTCGGGATCGGGGCAAGCGGCGAAGGCCTCGCCCCGGTTGTATCCAGAGACGGCGAACGGTTCCCAAGGTTCGCGTCCACCGAGGAACGAGCGATGATTTCCCCCGAACGTCTGCTGGCGATGCAGGGGCAGTGGGTGCGGTTGCTCGGCGGCTTCGGCGTGCCGGTGGCGGACGCCTACGCCCCGTTCGACCGGCTCGTGGCGGCGTATTCCGAACCGCACCGCCACTACCACACGCTCGAACACCTCGGCGACATGTTCCGCGTCGTCGGCCGACTGGCGGGCGTCATCACGGACCTGCCGGCGGTGCAGTTCGCGGTCTGGTATCACGACGCCATTTACGACCCAAAGGCGACCGACAACGAAGAACGGAGTGCGGATTGGGCTGACACGGATTTGAAGGGCTGGGGTGCCGCGGACTCGACGCGGTCGGTGGTGCGGGCGATCATTCTCGCCACGAAGCACACCGCCGACGTTCCAGACACGCCGGACGCCGCCGCGTTCCTTGACGCCGACCTCGCCATCCTTGGCGCGGCCGAGGTGCGGTACGCCCGGTACGCCGCCGACATCCGCAAGGAGTACGAGTGGGTGCCAGAAGAACAGTATCGCGCCGGACGGCGGGCGGTGCTGGAGGGATTCCAGAAACGCGAGCGGATTTACCGAACTGCCATCATGTACGAGGAAGGTGAAGCGGCCGCGCGAACGAACATCGAAGGGGAACTCCGCCAACTTTCATAGCGGTCGCAGTCCCAATCCAGAGAGATTCCGCCGCCGACGAGTGGCAAGATTTCACCGCGGAGGGCGCGAGAGGGCGCGGAGAAAGAACACTGTT
>JBBRUO010000256.1:0-8028 GCA_038247725.1 Gemmatales bacterium | reverse complement strand
CTTTTGCTGGCGCGCGAGCTTCTCGGCGATGCTGCCGTCGGGGAACGGGGACGACCCGGTGAGCAGGAAGTACAGCGTGCCGCCGAGGCCGTAGATGTCGGTGCGGACGTCCACCGCCTCGTTCATCGCCTGTTCGGGGGCGAGGTAGTCGGCGGTGCCGAGGATGCACCCGTCGTCGAACCGCAGGGTCAGGTCGTCGTGCCGGTGGTCGAAGAAGCGGGCGAGGCCCATGTCCAAAATCTTCACCGTGCCGTCGCGGTCGAGGAGCAAGTTGCCGGGCTTGATGTCGCGGTGGACGAGGCCCATTTGGGTCGCGTGGGCGAGGCCGGCCGCCGCCTGGGCGATGCAGTACGCCGCCCGCACGGGGTCGAAGAACCGCTTCCCCTCGGCGTACCGGGCGACGATCTCTTGCAGACTCCGCCCGTCCACGAATTCCAGCACCAGGAAGTGAAGGCCGTCGGCCTGGTCGATGTCGTAGGCGTGGACGATGTTCGGGTGGTCGAGGGCGGCGGCGGCACGGGCCTCGCGGTAGAACCGGTCCACCGCCGTCTTGTCCGTCGCGATCTTGTCCATCGGCAGCACCTTCACCGCCACCAGCCGGTGCATGAAGGTGTGTTCGCACAGGTACACCGCGCCCATGCCGCCGACGCCGAGCAGTTCCAGCAGCTGATATTTTCCGGCCAGGGTGAACTTCTTGTACTTCCCCTGCTTCACCTGTTTGGCCTGGAAGCGGGTGAGGAGTCCGGCGCGGATGAGGGTGGCCGCGAAGTGGTCGATGCCGGCTTGCGGGTTCGCCCGCACGGCGGCGGCGAGTTGCTCCGGGGCGACCAGCCCGCTCTTGCGGAGCATGTCGAGGAAATCCGTGGCGCTGGCCGGTGACGGCATGGGCGAGTACCCGTCCGGTGGGGGCGAATCGTGATCCGTCGCGGGTGCGAGTCCGCCCCTCCCAGTATGCCCGATGCGTGCCGCCGATTGCAAGCGTCCGGTGAGGGATTCGTGAGGATTCCCGCCCCTCACCGGCCGGGGTCGGAGATGATGGTGCCGCCGGACGACCCCTTGGTGCTGATTCTCCCGTCGCGGTGATACTGGATCTGCTGGGCGGAGTGACTCGGCCGGTCGTTCACCGCCGCCTTCGTGCTGTACAACTGGGCCGGCCGCTGCGGGGTGCCGTCGAAGACGATCTTGTCGCCGTCGTCGGTGATGGTGCCGCCGAACCCCTGGTAGTCCTTGTTGCGGAACTTGGCGCTGCCGGTGGCGGTCATCCGCAGGGTCGCCTTCACCTCCTTGTTCGGCTGGGCGGACGAAACGGTGAGCAGGTCGTCGCACTCCAGGGTGCTGGCGGCCTTCGGCAGGGCGTGCCACCGCACGTCGAACTTGAGGTCGTCGGTCGGCACCTGGGCGACCCGCGAGAACCCGTCGAACTTCGCCTCCCGATAGACCCCGCCCTTGTCGCGGCCGACCATCCGGTTGTTGAACGCCACCACGGTCAACTTCGTCTCGGCGTCGCCCGGCTTGGCGTTCTCCGGCGGTTCCAGTAGCCGCAGTTCGCCGGGGCCACTGGCCAGCAGGTCTTGGTCGTTGTCGCGGGTGGCGAAGTCGATCTGCACGGCCCGCAACACCCGCGCCCGGACGTACCGATTCTGGTTCGCCGGGTCGAACACCTCCTCGATGAACATCACTTCCTTCAGCGGCTTGCCGCCGGCCTGACGCACTTCGTCGTCCGGGATGGTGGTGACGGACGCCGAGCGGAGTTTCGGCCGGCCGGTCGATTTGTCGTCCCCGGCGGGGCGGGCGCGGTCGGCCCGGCGGGTCTGGTTGAAGTACACCGGGCGGTCGAAGGTGATGTCCAGCCGGTGGCCCAGGAGGGTGCTCCGCGAGACATACGGCGACACCTCGCCGCGGTCCTTCGGCGACGGGAGCAGTTCCAGCGGTCGGCGGTCGCCCGCCGGCCGGCGCGGGGGCGCGGCCGCGCCCGGCTTCGGCGTGTCGGGGAGCGCGAGTTGCACGGCCACCACCGACCCGACGAACTCGGCGAACGACTTCGCCCCCTGGAACCGCATCTCGGTCGCCCAGGTGACTTCCAGGTTCGCCGGCTGGTCCGGGTCGCCGCCGCCGGGCCGGTCGGACCCGCCGAGCATTTTCAGCTTGCCCCGGCCGGTGACGTGGACCGCGTTGTTCGGCTGGTCGATGACGACCACCGGGCCGATCAGCACGGTGTCCTCGAACGTCACCTCGGCCGGGTCCGTCGCGTCGCCGGTGACGGTCAGGAGCCCGCCCTTCCGCGACTGGTCGAGGTTCAATTTGGCGGACACGATGTCCAGCCCCGTCTTCGGCTTGGCCGGGTCCGTCGGGTCGGGATCCTGGTGGACGACGACGCGGTCCTCGCAGCGGGCGCGTTCGAGTTCGTACTTCAACCCGTTCTGCCCCGCCGGGCTGCCGGCCGGTTGGAGCCGCGCCTGGCCCGGCGGCGGGGCGGGTTGGTCCGGCACGGGCGGGAGCGGGTACCGCGTGACCCACGTCTCGACGACGCGGGCGGACAGGTAGATCGGGTTCGGGGCGGCCTTGGCCGGTTCCGGGGGTTTCGGGCCGGGGGCCGGTTGCAGTTTCGCTTCGCCCGGTGGCAGAACCGCTCGCGGCTCCGGCGCGGGGGCGACGGGAAGCGGGGCGACCGCGACGGCCGGCTCGGGTGGGGGCGGCGGGATGTCACGGAACCAGACCGTCAGTTTGTCGGTGTGGCGGACCATCATGTCGGGCGACTTGGCGTCCACGTTGCCGTCGGCGACGAGCGAGTGCGGGACGACGGCCGGCGTCCGATTCGCCTGGGCCCCGGCCGGCTTCGGCCCGGTCGCCACCTTCTCGGTCAGCCACAGGCGGAGTTTGTCGCCGGTGAGCCGCATGTCGCCGTCGGTGTCGGCGAACGTGCCGCCGCCTTCGAAGGTCAGTCGGTCCAGTTCCTTGTCGCCGAGCATCACCTTCTCGTGGACGAGACGGGTGCCCCAACTGGCCTGCCCGGTCCTGCGGTTCTCGGCGCGGTCGAACAACTCGACGCGGCCCGGCCCGTTGACGGTGACGGCCGACTGGCGGGCGGTGGTCGCGCCCGGTGGGGCGTCGCGGGAGACGATCTGAACGCGGCCGGGGGTGGCGGCGTCGCCGGCCTTCAACTGGCTGTTCCCGCGGTCGGCGAACACCGGCGCGCCGACCAGCGTGGTCGTCGTCACCTTCGTCTTCGGGTCCTGCTCGTGGGTCAGTTCGGTGCCCTGCGCGGTGAACTGCTCGGACGCCACCGAGATGTACACTTGCGGGCCGGTGGCGGTCAGTTTCCGGATGGTCAGCCCGCCGTCGCGGGATTCGGCGAGCGGGTTCTTGGCGTCCTTGGCCGGCGCGTCGGCGGTGTCGTCGGGGCGGGTCAGGTCGAGCCGCAGGTGCGTGCAGAACAAGTTGTCGGCGACATCGTCGGCGGCCAGCCGGGTGACGGTCACGATGTTCGGCCCGGTGGCGGGCGCGTGCGGGGCGACATCGAACGTGGCGACGGCCGCTTCCAGATCGTACCGGAACGGGCCGGGCGTTTCGACCAGCAGCAGGCTCTTGCGGCGGAGTCGCTCGGCGACGGCGGCCCCGTCGAACCCGCCGCCGACGACGGCGGTGAGCGCGAGGGGCGGGTTCTGGACGCGCTCGGCGACCGCCGGGTCGGGTGGGGGCGCTGCGTCCGGGGCGGCCGGCGTGGAGCCGCCGGGCAGCCCGCCGCCGCCTTCCACCCACAGGTTCATTTGCACCTTCTCGACCAGTCGCAGCTCGCGGACGCCGGAATAGCCGACGCCGCCCCGCTTGTTCTCCTTCTCCGGCAGCAGGTACAGTTTGAGCCCCTCGGCCACGACGGTCGGGGGCGGCAGGGTGAGGCCGTGCAAGATGTCGGCGACGGCCCCCTGCTTGCGGAGGTCATCCGGGCGGGGCAAGGCAGCGGTCGGCACCGTAATCGCGAGTGGGGCGGTGGCGTGGAGCGGGCGGGGGAGCGTCTTCCGGTCGAACACCTCGACCGACGCGGTCGTCCATACCTGCGCCTTCTCCGGGTCGTGCGGGGTGCCCTCCGGCGGCACCTCGTAGAACACCGGGCCGACGGTGCGGACGAGCAGCAGGTCGGCGGGATCGGCCGACTTCTGGTTGCTGGTGATCCAGATACGGCCGCGCCGCTGGTCCGGCACTTTCGTCTCCAGGTCCGGGTCGGCGATCAACTTGATGCTGACGAGGGTGGCCTTGTCGTTCAGCTCTTGGAGGTTGCCGACCGGGTGGGCGAACTCCAGGATCGCCTTGTCCGCGTGGAAGGTGCTGATGTCCTGCACCTCGCCCGGCTTCGGCTGGGTGGACGGGCGGCCGAACAGGGCCACGCTGATGGGGGAGACGGTGACGAACTTGGTGCCGTTCGGGTCCACGCCCCCGCACGCCACGGCCAGCCCGCTGTCCCGCTTGCGGAACCGCGTCTTGTATGTGTGGCGGGTGTCGGTCACTTCCACCGCGCCGTCGCCGAACGCCTTCTGCAGCCACACGTCGGTCGGCGGCACCGGCGGGTTGACGATGACCGGCTGGCCGGACGCCTCGGTCAGGTACCGTTTCGGCAGCGCGGGCAACCCGTCCACCGTGCCCAGCGCCTGGCTGTACGCCAAGTACGCGACGGCGAACCCGCCCAACGAGGCGATGAACAGCAGGAAGCGGCGGGGTGTCAGCACGGCCTTCTCCGGCAAGTTTCGGGTTCGACGTTCCAGTTTCAAAGCCGGCAGCCGAACGCCGTGGCCATTCGGCACCTTGAACTTGGAACCTTGAACTTCGTGACGGTCATCCGCTGACCCGATACTGCTCCACCAGCGCGGCCCACTGGCCGCGGACCTTCAGCAGCCACTCGACCGCCTCCCGCACCGCCCCCCGGCCGCCCGGCGCGGCCGTGATGTGGTCTACCGCCGATTGCACCTCGAAGGCCGCGTCCCCGACCGCGACGGACAGCCCGCAGCGGGTGAGGAACGGCAGGTCCGGCAGGTCGTCGCCCACCCCGCACACCTGATCGGCGGTCAGTCCGGTCTCGGCGAGCAGGGCGGCGAACCCGGCCCCCTTGTCGTCCTGCCCCTGGTACACCGGGTGCAGTCCCAACTCGGCGGCCCGCCGGCTGACCGTCTCGGAGCGACGACCGGTTAGCACCGCCGCCCGCCCGCCCGCCCGCAGCCACATCTTCAGACCCTGCCCGTCGCGGACGTGGAACCGCTTGAACTCGTCGCCGAGACTCGAGTACCAGATGCCGCCGTCGGTCAACACCCCGTCCACGTCGAGGACCAACAGTTCGACCCGCGCCGCCTTCGCCCGCAGGTCGTCGGGTGTCTGGCGGTGCAGCAATTCGGTCGGCAGGCGTTCGGTGGGCGTCATCGGTGTCACTCGCGGGGAACTGTCTTTTTCAGCCCGCCGCGCCCGCATGGGTCCGCCGAATCGACACCGGAGGGCGCAGGGGAGTCGCGGGGAGGTTGGCAATCGCCGTGCCCGACACCGGTTCTTCCGCGGGAACCCCGATCAAATCGGTAATGTCGATCAGGCCCACCGGCCTTCCCGCCTCGTCGACGACGGGCAGTTCGCTAATCTTCCGGGTCCGCAACAGTTCCATCACGTCGCTCATTCGGGTGGCCGCGCTCACGGTAATCGGGCTTGTGGTCATCACTTCGGCCACCGGTCGGTCGAACACCCCGTCGGCGCGGGTCTCGAACAGGCGGGCGAGGTCGCTGTCGGTGAACAACCCGGCGAGCGTGCCGTCCGCCGCGACGAGCATCACCGCCCCGGTGCGGCGGCCGTGGTGCCGCGCCTTGGCGAACACCGTTCGCACCGTGTCGGTGGTCGCCGCCAGCCGCAGTTCCGCCCCCCGTCGCATCACCCGCTCGACCGGGGCCAGTTGCCGTCCGAGGCTGCCCGCCGGGTGGAACCGGGCGAACTGTTCGGCGGTGAACTGGCGGCGTTCGGAGAGCGTGAACGCCAGGGCGTCGCCGAGGGCCAGCATCACCGTGGTGCTGGTACTGGGGGCCAGGGCGAGCGGGCAGGCCTCCGAGATCGGCCCGTACACGACCGCCGCGTCCGCCCCTTTCGCCACCGAACTGTCGGCGTTCCCACACACAGCCACGACTGCCGCCGCCATCCCTTTCAGAGGGCCGAGCAGCCGCACCAGTTCCTCACTTTCCCCACTATGAGATAACAATACCGCCACGTCGTCCGGGTGCAGCATACCCAAATCGCCGTGGACGGCGCGGGTGGCGTCGAGCAAGTAACTCCGGGTGCCGGTGCTGTTCAGCGTGCCGACGATTTTCTGACCGACGTCGGCGGACTTCCCGACGCCGCACACCGCCACCCGCCCGCGACATTCGGCTAACACGTCCACGACCCGCACGAACGACGGCCCGAGCCGGTCGGCCACGGCGCGAACCGCCTCCGCCTCGGCCGTGAGGACACCGCGGGCGAACGCCAGTTGATCGAAGTCCGTCGTGGGCATAGCGGAGTCGCGGGGTAACACAACTTAATTGTACCGCGTCGGCAGCGGAAATGAAACCGTATACCGCCAACCCACACGTCCGCAACGTCAGGTGGATAAAAGGGGGTGCGGGTGCCGCCCTCGACACCCCGGCGGTGGCGGGCTACCGTGAGTCGGTCGCGCGAACGACCTCCAACCCCCGACTCCATGCCCGCCACCCCGCCGTCACCCTGCATTACCTTCCTCACCCACTACACGGAGTTGTACGGGGCGAACCTGTCGCTCGTGAACCTCATCGAGGGACTGGCCGGGTACGGCGTCCGCGCGCACGTCATCTGCCCCGACGAGGGCGACCTGCTGCCGGCACTGGCCGCGCGGGGCGTACCGACCGCCGTGCTGCCGTTCGAGTGGTGGCTGTCGTCCCGCCCGACGGTGCGCGGGGCCGCGACCCGTCTCTATCGCAACCTTCGCCAGTTGCGGACCCTGACCGATCAGATGGCCGCGTGGGGAACCGATCTCGTTTACTCGAATTCGTCGGTGTTCGCGGTCGGGGCGATGGCGGCGGCGCGGCTGCGTTTGCCGCACATTTGGCACCTCCGCGAGTTCGGCGACCGCGATTACGACCTCCACCCCGATTTCGGCAAACGGCTGTCCCGGACCGTCTTTCGCACGGCCAACGCGACGGTGTTCGTCTCGAATGCGCTCCGGCGGGCGTTCCTGGGTCACTCGCCGCCGGCGAACTCGCACGTCGTTTACAACGGGGTGGCGCGGGCGGCGGAGTTCGAGGATCGCCGGCGGCGGGCGGAAGCGTTGCGGGGTCGCCGGCAGCCGTTCACGTTCGTGCTAGTCGGGCGGTTCCGCGAGAGCAAGGGGCAGGCGGTGGCGATCCGCGCGTTCGCCACGGTTTCCGCGACACACCCGGACACCCGATTGCTATTGGTCGGCGGGTCGGGCGGGACCGGCGATCAGGCGTATTACGACGGCTGCCGCGCGCTGGCGGCCACACTGGGCGTCGCCGACCGGGTCGAGTTCTGGGGGTACATCCCGGACCCGGAGCGGGCGTTCCTGGCGGCGGACGTGGCGCTCATGTGTTCGCCGAACGAGGCGATGGGGCGGGTGACGGTGGAGGCGATGGCGGCGTGCCGGCCGGTGATCGGTTACGCCGGCGGCGGCACCCCGGAGTTGATCGACGACGGCCGCACCGGGCTGCTTTACAACGGGGAAACGGACGCGCTGGCCGAGTGCATGGCCCGTTATGTCGCCGCGCCGGAGGACGCCCGGCGGCACGGCGACGCCGGCTGGCAGGTCGCCCGCACCCGGCACACGACGGAAACCTACGCCGCCCGTATCCACGAGATCATCCGCTGTGTGACCGGCGGGTCGCCAACGGGCGGGTGATCGGCACCACCCACGAGCACTCGTTCTTCGTCCGGGCCGGGGGTGGACGAAGGCGCAGGAACTGCGGGTCGGGGACGACGTGCGGCTGATGGGGCCGGGGTGGGCGACGGTCGAGGCGGTGTCTGACACCGGCCGGCTGG
>JBBRUO010000255.1:0-8038 GCA_038247725.1 Gemmatales bacterium | reverse complement strand
TTGTTGTGTCGTCAAGTCCGCTTCCCGCTTTTTGCCGGAAGGCCTCAGCCACGAAGCCGCCAAGTGTGTCCCAACCAGTGGAGGAGGAGCCAGTCGTTCCACCTCCACTCGTTGAGGGGAGGTCGGTTGCGAAGCAACCGGGTGGGGAGATTTCCTCTCCCCGCGCGCAACGGAAGACTCCCCTCCCGCCGCTGGCGCGGCGACCTCCCCTCAACGAGGGGAGGTGGGTTGCGTCCCCACTCGGCAAATGGGACAACTTTAGTGGGTTCATGCCTCAGTGAGCGTGCCGCTGTGAAGTCGTGGACGGGTCGGGCCAGGGCGGCAGCGGGTCCGCGATGCGGTCCCACACGGCCGGGCCGCCGGTCATCTCGGCGTCAGTCATCAGTGCGGCGTTCAGGGCCGCCCGTAGTTCGGCCTCGTCCATCTTGCGGCCGATGAACACCAACTCCTGCCGGCGGTCGCCGAACGGCTCCGCGAAGTGCGAGAGGATGTCGGCCCTCTCGTCCGGGTCGGTCGGCCAGTCGTCGCGGGGCGTGTCCGCCCACCACGCCGCCGCCGGCGACAGTTCCATCACCCGCCCGGCCTGCGACCACACGCCGACCCACTTCGGCCGGGTGACGATCCACACGAACCCCTTGCTCCGCAGCAGGCCAGCCGTCAGGTGCTCGTTAGTGATCGCCGCCCACAGCCGCTCCGGGTGGAACGGCATCCGCGCGCGGTAGACGAAACTGGTGATGCCATACTCGGCCGTCTCCGGTCGCTCCTCGCCCCGTAGCACGGCCTTCCAGCCGGGGGCCTCGGACGCCTTGTCGAAGTCGAACCGCTTGGTGTCGAGGATCGCCGTCAGCGGCACCCGGCCGCGCGCGGCGCGGAGGATCGGGGCGGCGGCGTTCAGCCCGCGGAGGATGCCTTCCGCTTCGCGGAGCTGCCCGTCGTCCAGCAGGTCCGTCTTGTTCAGGACGATCACGTCCGCGAACTCGACCTGGTCCACGAGCAGCGCCACCAGGTCACGCCCGTCGTCCGCGCCGAGGCTCACGTCGCGGTCGGCGAGGGTGTCGGAGGAGGCGTAGTCGGCGAGGAAGTTGGCGGCGTCCACCACCGTCACCATCGTGTCCAGGCGGGCCACGTCGTCGAGCGCGGTGCCGTCCTCCTGCTGAAACGTGAACGTCTCGGCCACCGGCAGCGGTTCGGACACGCCGGTCGATTCGATCAGTAAGTAATCGAACCGGCCCTCACGGGCCAGTTTGGCCACCTCAACGAGCAAGTCCTCGCGGAGGGTGCAGCAGATGCACCCGTTCTGCATCTCGACGAGCGCCTCCTCGGTGCGGGAGAGTCCAGCGTCGCCGGCCTTCACGAGGGCGGCGTCGATGTTCACCTCGGACATGTCGTTCACGATGACGGCGACCTTCAGCCCCTCCCGGTTGGCCAGCACGTGGTTGAGCAGCGTCGTTTTGCCGGCCCCGAGGAAGCCGGACAGGACGGTGACGGGCAGTCGGTTCATGATGTCCTCGTTCGCCGCCGGGCGGTCGGCGGGCCAAGTCGCGGGGCGTCGCCGGCGGGTCACTTGCGGTGGGCGTCGCGGTGGTGGGCGGCCAGCAGGTCGGCCGTCATCCGCCACGCGCACTTGCCGCAGGCGGGGACGGCGGCGAAGCAGCCGGCGCAAAAGAAAGGGCCGCCGTGGAAGAACTGCTCCCACCGGGGCCGATCCGCGTCCGGCGTCGCGTCGAGGTCGGCCGGGATCGGCTCGGTCGCCCCGCAGGTGTCGCACGCGCGGGATCGGGCGTCGGCGATCGCGGCGGCGAAATGCTCGCCGACACCGCGGGCGACCACGCCGCTCCCCTTGCAGAGTGCGCAGGTCATCTTGAACTGGGCGAGAATGGCCCCGCGGATGAAGGCGCTCGCGTTCGGCAAGGCGGCGAGGAACGCGGCCATTTCATCGTCAATCTTGAACGCCACCGTCCGCGTCCGCCGTCTTCGGTCGTCGGCCTTCATGACGATGGTCCTCTCCGTCGATGGTCATCGAATTCCACCTCACCACTCCCCCGGAACGACGTTGCCGCTGGCTCGGGTGCTGAGTTCGCGGAGGACGAGCAGGTTCGTCCGGGTCGCCAGGAATTTGACCGAACCGTCCGCGAACGCGATGTTGGCCCCGGCCTGGCTGGAACTTCCGAAGGCGAACAGTCGGCGGTAGTAAAGGTCGAAGTACGCCGCGCTGAACAAGGCCGGCGGCGCAGTCGCCACGGAGTCGGGTAGTTGGTAGTTGATTTCGGTCAGCGTCGTGCGCCAGGCGAAGAACGGTCCGCCCGCCCACGCGGAGTAGGCCCGCATGTCGTTGGCCGGTCGCTGGGTCAGTGCGGCCCAGTTGCGATCGAACCCGTGCCGCTCACCGAGCAGGATCGTGCTGGTGGTGCCGTCAGTGATATCCGTCAGGCGGGTGCTGCTACTCCGGCTGTTGTAATGGAACACTCCATCGGTAACGAAAGCCAATGGGGCGGCCGTACCGCCGTTGTAACCGTAGCTGGTCAGGCCAACGTATCGCCCGTTCGGAAAGCTCGGGTTCGCACCAGGAGCGACTTGCTCATGCGGGGTCAAGCCGAGTGCGTCGGATGGAGCAAGCAGCATTTTGATGACCGCCGCCGCCGGGGCGGTCGGCCCGTTGTATTGGGCCGCCGTTGTCGGGTTGGCGTACCAAGCTCGGTGAACGTTGTCTTGTTCGATGTACGGCAGGATGGGGATAATCCAGGTGCTGTAGTTGACCGCCGGGTTACTTGGGGTCGCCGAGAACGAGGCGAACGGCAACCCCTGGTTGACGTCGTGGAAGGAGTGGCAGGCAAGGGCCAGTTGTTTCAGGTTGTTCTGGCTCTGCATGCGGGCGGCGGCGTCGCGGACTTTCTGGACGGCCGGCAGCAGCAGGCCGATCAGGATGGCGATGATGGCGATCACCACCAGCAGTTCAATCAGCGTGAAGGCGGGCCGGGGGGACGGACGGCGCATGGGTGCGGACCTCGGTGTGGGAATCGACCGGGCGGTCAAGGTTTGAGTTTCAGGGCGAAATCCAACGTCTGGGTGCCGGACTTGACCTCGACTTCACCGAACGGAGTATGGGTCGCGTCGCTATAGACCGCGGGCACGCGGGGCCGTCGTGGGGCCGCCTTGCCGGGCGGGCCGCCGGCCGGCCCGCCGTCGCCGGGGTCGATGCCGGCTGCCCCGCCGCCCGGCATCATGATCGTGGCGTCATTGAGGCAGACGCGGTGCTTGCCCACGACCACGCCGGAGCCGCCGGTCGCCTCGATCCGGTAGCGACCGGCACTGTCCGTATAGGCCGACGCCGACGGGCCAGTCGTCCCTTGAGACGGGTCGGGGATGAACTGAACCTCGACATCGGCCAGCGGCTTCTCACCGAGTGTGATGACGCCCTCGACCGTTGCCCGATTCGGGCCGCCGCAGCCGGCCAAGAACACGAGAGCGGGCAAGTACCCCAAACGTTTCATCTGAATTCCTCCGGGGCCATCACTCGGCCCGAGTTGGCGGTCGGTGGGTCCGTCCCGCGCGGCGGGCCGTCGAAATCGACCCCCGAATCCGGACGAGCAGTCGGCCCCACGGGGTCGGTCGCGGGGCGGTGGGCAGGCGGTATCGGCGGCACTTCTTCTCCGCCCGCTCCCACTCGTCGGCCATTCGCGTTGCGGGCACCACGGCCGCCTTGGCGCTCGCCGCGAGGCATCCGGCGCGGTACGCCGCCCCGTGGTTCTCCGCCACCCAGTGTTCGTACTTGGCGAACCAGCCGACGAGCGCGGGGAGCAGCCGTCGCACGCGGGCCAAGTCGCGGGGCGTGGCGGGCGACACCAGCCGGCCCAAGTCGGCCGGTGCGTGAACGCCGAGGGCGGCAACGCGGTCGGTCAGTCGGGGCGAGAAGTCGTACCGGCGGACGAACACGCCGCCCCACTCCGGTTCGGCGTACATCGCGCCGAAGCCCCACACGAACACGCTGCCGCCGGGCGGCACGGGCGCGGTGTAGAGGGTGCTGCCGGCGTCCGGCTTCGCGGGCCGGTACCGGCACAGGCCGAGGTCGAGCAGCAGGTTGCCGGCCGGGCGGGCGATGTCCCGACCGAGGCACCACATCTGTTGGTCGAAGAAAGCAGCCATCCAGCGGCGGAAACCGAGTTCGGCATGGGAGCGGGTCACGCCGGAACTTCCGACGAAGTCGGCCAGCGCTCGAACCGGTGAGCGTCCAACACAGCCGGCAGCGGGACCACTTCGCCGGCCGCGTGGCAGTCTCGCGCCCACCCGATGAGGGCGTCGTACACGGCCTCTCCTTCCAACTCGCCCAGCCACACCTGCCCCGTCGGCGTCAGCGCGAGCGTCACGTTGGTCAGGTCGCACGGGCCGAGGCAGCCGGAGATGGTGAGTTGCACGGTTCGGTTGAGTTGGCCGGCGCGCCACGCCGCCTTCATTTTCTCGGTCGGTAACGCCGGCTTCCCCCGGTCGGTGCGGCCGCAACAGCAGCCCTCGCAGAACATCAGTTGCGCGAGCGGTTGGCGGAGGGTACGCATCGGGGCGATCCGACAGAGATGGACAACTAGGTATTATTTAGTATGACTACGGAGTTCAAATCGTCAAGCCCCGTCCGAACTGGAGATGTCTCATGCGTTGGTTCCGTTACCAGCCGCCGAGTCCGCTGTTGGAGTTGCCGGTTCTGGGGTCGGCGATTCTGCTGGCGGTGGTTCTGCTGATCGCGGCACTTCGTGGATGACCGGTGCGGGCAACCAACCGCGCGCCCACCCGGCCAACAACGCGACCGCGACCCAGGCGGCGAAGAGGGCGGGATGGGTGTGCGGGCCGGGCCACCACGGCGCGAACTCGGCGAGCAGCCGCCACCCGGCGAGTTGCACCGCGACGGCCGCGAACAGCAGGTGCAAGGCCGGCGAGCGGCGGAACACGAGCGCGAGTCCGCCCGAGAGAACACCGACCGACACGGCCGCCTGCCAGCCGAGCCAACACCCGACAACGCCCAACACCGCCGGCCACGCCCCCCAGAGCGGGAGGGCGAGCCGCGCGGCGTGTGCGCCGTCACTCGCGCGCGGCGCGGCGGCGAGCGCGGCGCACGCCAAGCCCAGAAGCAGCCCCGCCGTCGCGCCGACGGCGGCCTCAAGCGGGCCGGCGGATCGCCAAGCGTCGACCGCGTCGGACGCGCCCACCGGCACCTGCTGCGCGCCGGCGTAATACCACGGGAACGCCACGCCAGCCGCGACGGCCGCGACGACGAGGGAGGCGGGGATCCGCTCGCCCCGGCGGACGAACAGGAAGAACGTGCCCAGAACCGCCGCCAGCATCGAGACGTAGACCCAGACGCGGAGCAACTCCGGCCGCGGATACCAGATCGTCCAAAGCGCGCCGAAGTAGTGATCCGGCTCCCGCAGGGGCAGCGTCCGACCGCCGGTGTGGACGACCAGGTACATGACCGCCAGGAACAGCCAGCCGAAGCGGGCTTCGACTTGCAAGTAGCTGCGCGGGATCGGGGTGCCACAATGCCGGCACCGCCCTTTCAGTGCGAGGTAACTCAGAACGGGGATGTTGTCGCGGAGGCCGAGGCGGGTGCCGCAGACCGGGCACCGCGACGGCGGCCAGAGCAGGTTGATCCGCCGCGGCATCCGGTACAGCACCACGTTCACGAAGCTGCCGACCATCGCCCCGGCCAGGAAGACCAGGGCGAAGGTGGTGAGTTCGACGAACAGGTTCGAGACGACATCCGCGACGGTGATGTCGTCCCACATCGAGACGCTCGGCTTCGGCATCGGTCGGCCTCAGTCGTCGTGATCGCTGCCGCCGACGACGGCCAGCACGGTCGGTTTCCCGCCCACTTTGAACGTCGCCCGAACCGCCAGCGTTTTCACGTCGAGGGCGGTGACGGTGCCGTCGCCGGGGTTGGTGAAGAACGCCAGCCGGCCGTCCGCGTCGGTGCCGAAGTCGTGGTGGCCGGAGTGCCCGGACACGGCACTCTTCCCGACCGGGATCGTCATCAGCACTTTGGTGTCGGCGAACTTGCCGTCGCCGTTCGGGTCGAGGGCGATCACGTCGCACAGGTCGTCGATCTTGCTCTCGGCGTCGCGGTCATGGAACACGAACGCGAGCGGGTTCTTGCCGCCCTTCGCGGCGACGACGACCGGAGTCAGCGGCTTGTGCCCGTCCTTGCCGTTCAACGGCACGGCCACCAACTTCGGATCGGCGGCCGACGCATCGAGCACGACCAGTCGCCCGTCCGCCCCTTTGCCCGTCACGCACAGCACGTGATTCGCGTGGGTGGCGAACGCGCCGGTGCGAAGCGGCTTGTCGTCGGCCTTGCCCAGCGGGATGTGATTCACTTTCACGTCGTCCTTCGACTTCTTCGTATCGAGGTCCGCGCTCACCCAGCAGATGCCGTCGGCCGGCGCGAAGAAGACTTTGCCCGCGCACGCGGCCGCCCCGTGGATCACCCCTGTTGGCAGTGCGAAACTGTACTTGATCGCCGGCTTGTCGCCGAGCGGGGTGACATCGACCCGCCCCTTGTTCGGCCCGCCGCCGTCGATCCACGAGCCGTACCCGACCTTGTTCCCGACCGTCGCCAGGGTGATGTGGTTCCCCCCGCCGGGGTAAAACCGCGGGGTGCCGGCCGCCGCCGTGCCGGACGGGGTGACGCTGAATTCGTCCGGGTCGAACCGGGTGTAGCCGTCCTTCCGGTCGTTGGCGAGGTAGAAGTGGTCGTCGTACAGGTACAGGTGGGCCGGGTTGCCCTGCTCCTTGTCCAGTTTCGACGCGATCACTTGCGGCGGTTTCTTGTAGCTCCAGTGCCCGTGGTCGCCGTGGTCGGCGTACTTGGCGCCGGTGGCGACCATCACCCACCCGCTGGCGAACCCGCCCTCGTCGTCGTCGCGGACGCCGACCAGCAGCCGCCCCTTGCACTCCCGCATCTGCACCAGCGATTGCTTCTTGGCGTCCAGTTTCGGGAAGCCCGCCACGTCCGCCACCGCTCCGAGTGAGAGTTTGCCATCTTTCGCTTCAGTCACGTCCGCCCACTTCAGCGCGTGGGCGTCGTGGTCTTGGAAGAACAGTCGCGCGACCGGCGGCGGGGCCGGTTCGGCGGCGGCACAAGTGCTGGCGACGGTCAGCACGAGGAGGGATGCGGAGAGGAGTCGCATGGGAGACCTGATTCTCGCGGAGTGGGGCGAATCGATCGCGAAGGATTATTAAGTTATACCATGTAATTTTTTTGTCCATCTCGATTTCTGGTGGGCCAGAATGCACCTGCCGTGCAGCGCGCTCGCCGTGATCCTTGGCGTCCGCCGGGTGCGGCGAGTCCGGCCCGAAGAAGTATCCAGTCAGCGGCGCGGTGACGGTGTACGGCCGGCCGGCGAAACCACCCTATTGCTGACGCTGACCAAGATCCGGCCGGATGAAGGGGAGCAGTTCGCCGCGGCGAAGCCCGGCCGCCCCGGCGGGCTGTCCGCGAAGTGGGACTTCTAGGCGCGGGTGCTGGACGCCACCGGGAAAGGTCTGACAACCTCGCAACCGGAGGGGAAGAGATGAGCTGTCGATGGTCGCCGCCGACGGGAAAGTGTTCCTCACCGCGCTGGACGGCACCACGTTCGTACTGAATGCATCCGCCGAGTTCGAGGTGCTGACGACGAACAAACTGGGCGAGGATGTGGCCGCGTCGTTCGCCGCCGCCGGTGGGAGCTTCTTCGTCCACGGCCAAAATCACCTCTGGAAGTTGGGCAAGTGAGCGCAACACTCGGGGCAGTGTTGCGGGCGGCGGCTTGCCCGCAGTTGGCGACATGCCCTGGCACGCGGATCCAGGCGTCGCGTTCGGCCCACTGTTGCAGAAGTTCGGCCGAGCGGTCGGTGGAGATGTCAGAGATTGTGAATCTTTCGGTTGCGTTCGGAGGTCATCCTCTCTTCCCCGTCGCCCGTCGGCCTGTCGGCTTCGTCGATCGAGGCCGACAGGCCGACGGCGGAGGCCGTCGGACCCCGGTTCGCCCCCTCACGTCGCCGCCGCCAACCGCTC
>JBBRUO010000254.1:0-8051 GCA_038247725.1 Gemmatales bacterium | reverse complement strand
TGGCGGATGCCGGGCAACATCGGCCGTAGGTCGATCTTGTCGATGATGAGCGTCCGCAGGGCCGCCGCACGGCAAGGCGTCTCCCCGCTGCACGCGATCAGGTGGCGGAACACCTCGTCCGGGCAGCCGACGAACTGCTGCTTTTCCAGCCGTTCCATCACTTTCGTGCGGATTGGCAAGTCCTTCATGCGTCCGCCCCAATACCGGGCGAGCCGGGCCAGCCCGCGTTCAATGCGGGCGAGCGGCCGGCGCGGGAACCCGCCCTGAAGCACGACGCGGGGGAACCGATCCGGATATCGGGCGACCGCCGATTGCGTGATGGTGGAGCCGAACGACGACCCCTGCACGAACGCGGTGCCGAGGTTCAGGTGATCGAGCAGGGCGACAAGATCATCGCCGTAGTGGTGGTGGCGGTACATGCCGAGGACGGCGTCGTCGTCGAGGCCGTTGGGCAGTTCGTACCCGACGCAGCGGAAGCCGTGATCCACCATCGCGGCCATTTGCATGGCGAACGAGCGGGTGGTGTCGGCCATGCCGTGGACGAAGACGACGGTCGGCCCGGTGCCCCACGTCCAGTAGCGGAGGCGATAGCGGCCGGTGTGGCAGGCGGCGGGGACCGCCTCGGCTTCGAAGCGGGTGACGGCCGCGTGCAGGTCCGCGACCGTCGGGTGGGGGTTGGGGGTCATGCGGAGGGCGCTACGGCGGGTATTTTGGGTGGACTCGAACACGGCGGGCGAGGCTCGGGCCGGCCTCCCGTCCGCCCGCCGGGGGCGGCCCAGTGTGGTGTGGATGTTGTACGGCCACAAGTCGGCGCGTGGGAGGGGGTTGGGGTCGCGCCGAAGGAGTCGCCGTCCGCCACTGGTCGGCCGAGCGAATCGCCTCCGCGGCGGCGTGGGGTTCGTACAACGACGGGGCCATTGATCCCCCTCCCGGACGTGACCCATGACCCCCGTGCCCGACGCCGTCCTCGACGCCCTTCGCCGGTTCGACACGCCGACCATCTGCAACGTGCTGGAACTGTTCGACGCCCGGCCGCGCACCGCCGGGTACATGGACGGCCGCATCACCCCCTGTTTCCCCCACCTGCCGCCGATGGTCGGGTACGCGGTGACGGCCACCTTCCGCGCCGCCGCCGTGCCGCGCGGTGGGGACGTGTACGCCGGCCTCGACAAGCAAGTGAAGTTGCTCGCCGACATCCCCGGCCCGAAAGTCGTAGTGTTCCAGGACCTCGACGACCCGACGGTCGCGGCCACCTTCGGCGAAGTGATGTGTACCACCTACCAGGCGTTCGGCTGCGTCGGCCTGATCACCAGCGGGGCCGGGCGGGACCTGGATCAGGTCGAGCCGCTGGGGTTCCCGTGCTTCACCGGCGGCACCATTTGTTCGCACGGGTACTGTCAGATCGTCGAGTTGGATGTGCCGGTGCGGGTGGGCGGGGTGTGGGTGAACCCCGGCGACCTGCTGCACGGCGACCGCAACGGCGTCAGCACGATCCCGGTCGAACTGGCGGCCGCGACCGCCGAGGGGTGCGTCGGGCTGGCCGAGGCCGAGGCGGTGGTGCTGAACTACTTGAAGGCCGGCGGCGCGACGGCCGACGGGTTCGTCGCGGCGCGGCAGGAGTGCGGCCGGCGGATCGCGGCATTGACGGCGAAGCTGAAGGCGATGGGAACGTGACCGGATCCGCCGTTGTGCGCCGTTATTCGACGGCCTCGTCCGGCTCGGCGGCCCGCAACTCGTCGCGCACCCGCATCAGGAGTTGCCCGAGGCGGTTCTTGCCGGACCCGTCGCCGCCGTCGCCCCAGTAATCGTCCTTCGCCGTGTGTTCGATCAGTTTGGCGTGCCCGGTGCCCAGCAGGACCGCCTTCAACTCCTCGTGCTGGGTGAACTTCGCCCGCACCGCTTCGAGCATGACCTGGTCCTTCACGCTCTCCCAGTCGCGGCGGAGCGGCAGTTTCCGCGACCGCCCCATGCTCGCGGCGAGGGACGGCGTCTTGCACAGCCGCACGGCCTCTTCGTGCTCGGTGCCGAGGAACTTCATCGCCTGGAAGTAGTGCTCGCTCGTCGGCCACTTCTTCCCCTTCAGAAACACCGGGTGCCGGCTGAAGTTGGAGAACCCGCCGTACTCGCCCGTGGTCGAGTAGAAGTGGATCGCGGGTGGGGTGAGGGTGTCGCTCATGGCCGCCTCTGGGGTGGGGTGAAGACAGTGTGCCTTCCAGAGGGGGCCGGGGCGATGTCGGTTCGCGCGGCGGTGTCATGACCCTGGGGCGAGCGAGCCGACGATCTGCACCAGCCGCTTCTCCCACGACTTCCGCTGCTTGAGGACGCAGTACCCGACGGCGACGAAGAGTTTCGTGTCGGTCTCGAACGCCGCGACGGCGACGTACTTCCGCGAGTCGGAGCCGCCGTTCTCGTAGCGGACCTCGTACCGGCTGACGGCGGCGGTCGGGTCGGGCGGTCCCGCCGGCGGGTCGTCCCCCGTCAAGTCGTCGGTCAGTTCCGTCAGCGCGAGGGGGAACCCCGGTCGGTCGAAGACGATGGACTTTTTCAGGTACTCCTCGGCGGCGGCCTTCGGGTTCCCGCCCTTTTCCAGGGCGAACACGATGACGGTGGCCGGGTCGGGGCGGATGCCGCCGCCGGCGACGCGGACGGTGCCGGTCAGCCACAGGTCGGCGTTCTCGTCTTGCGAGGCGGCGTTCGCCAGTTCCTTCCACAGGCTCTCGGTGGCGGTCAGCGTGTACCCGCCCCGGTTGGTGCGGAACACCTTCTTGTAGCCGACTTGGTCCGCTTTCCCGGCCTGCGGAATGAGGCGGATGCCGGCCCGGAAATCGACGAACGTCTGGGCCACGTCGCCAACCCGTTTCTCCGGGGCGAACGAGTACACGAAGTACGCCGTCGATTGGAACCCGACGGCGTACACCTCGCCCTTCACGTCCTCGCCGCTGCGGGGGTGGCGGTACAGGGACTCGAACGTGTACCGCTTGCCAGGCACCCCGCTGAGGGTGGCCGGCTCCTCGTCCAGGTGGTCCTTCAGGTCGCCGAAGTTGGGCAGCAGGGTGGCCCGCACCATGTCGTGCAACTCGGCCTCGGTCGGCGTGTACGCCATCGGTTTGGCGTCCACGATGACCCACCCGGCCGGGTCGCGGCTCTCCATCGCCACCACCGTCGCCTTGAACATCCGCTTCAGCTCGTCGTCCGCCACCCAGTTCTCACCCGGCGGCGTGTAACCGAGGTGGAAGCGGTCCAACACCACTTCGGTCTTGCGGGATTCGCCCAGGTCGCGGGTCTTGTTCCGCGACATGAGGTAAAGCGACCCGACGATGGCCCCGCATACAAGCAGCACCGCGATCACCGAGTACACGATCAGCTTGCCCGCGCCGGAGCCGCCCGGCTGGTGGCGGCGGGGCGGCTCGGCGGCGTGCGACGACCCGCGGCGGCGGGAGCGGGGCCCCTCTTCGGTCGGCATGTCGTCGAGGTTCGGCCGCTCGTCCGTCAGCCCCAATCCGAAGTCGTCGGCCGGGAGCGGCGGGGCCGGCGCGCCGTACTGCGGGGCGGACGGGCCGAGGGTGAACCGCAGCCCGCACCGGGGGCAGGCGATGACCGCGCCGGGCGGCACCTGCGACGGGTCGAACAGGAACGGGCACGACGGATTGGGGCACTTGGCGGGGGTCATGGGTGCGTCCGCGGGGCAGTTCGGTGCCCCCCATTATACTTCGGAATCGTCCTCGTCTTCATCGTCGTCGTCTTCCACCAGATACTCGAGCGGGTCGGTGGAGCAGGGGTCGGCCACCCGCACGCTGGTCCGCCCGTCGAGCACCTCGTCCAGGGCCGCGCGGATGGCGTCCGCCCGCCACCCGGCGGCGAACGGCGAGTCGTCGGGGAGCCGCTGGCCGGGCAGCCGCGCCCGCACCAACTCCTTCAAGTCCTGCTGCGAGCAGACCAGCGACTGGGCCAGTTTGCGGTGCTCGCACAGGTCCGACAGCACCACCGACAATAGCGACGACAGCGTGCCCACCTGCGGCGGGTCGATGTCCCCGACGACCCGCTCCGGGCACTGTGCCGGCGGCAATTCGGCGGCGGCGCGGACGGCGGCGACGATGCCGGGCATGTCGAACCGCGGCATCCCCCGCAGGTGCTGCAACTCGTCGGTGTGCTTCGCCCCCCGGCGGGCCACCTCGACCAGGATGTCGTCCCGCATGACCGACCGGGCCGGCCGGTTCTGCCGCTCGGCCACCGCCTCCCGCCAGCCGAACACCCCCCGCACCACGGCCAACTCCCGCCGGTTCAGCCCGCCGATGCCTTTCAACTTCCGCCACCGCTCGACCGTCACCTCGTCGCCGGTGGCGCGGCGGGTGAACGCGGCGAACTCCTCGGCCGCCCACGGCAGGCGGTTCAGCTTCGTCAGTCGGGCCGTCAGCCGGGCGTGGATGGGCAGCAGGAAGCGGACGTCGTCGTAGGCGTACTTGATTTGCGACGCCGACAGCGGCCGCCGCCGCCAGTCCGTCAGCGTGTCCCCTTTCGTCAGCCGCACGCCGAGGATTTCCTGCACCGCGCCGGCGTACCCGATGGGGTACGTCATGCCGACCAGCCCGGCGGCGATCTGCACGTCGAACAGGTTGGCCGGCGGGCGGCCGGAGGCGAACCGGCACATCCGCACTTCCTCCCGCCCGGCGTGGACCACGATCACCCGGTTCGGGTCGTGCATGAGCGCCCAAAACTCGTCCAGCGGGCCGCAGGTGAACGGGTCGATCAGCATGAGCCGTTCGGGCGTGGACACCTGAATCAGGCACAGGTCCGGGCGGTAGGTGTCCTCGCCGACGAACTCGGTGTCGAACCCGAAGGCGGGCGCGTCGCGGAGGTGCGCGACGGCATCGACCAGGCCGTATTCGTCGGACACGCTGACTTCGGGCAGCGGGAGGGGTTTGAACGGGCGACGGGGCATGACGACCGGGCGGAGTCAGGGCGGGGGAGAACGGTATTCCCACAATGTATACTCCACATACCGCTCGCCGCGAACGGTCAGCGGAATATCCCCCAATTCGACGGGCGGGGGGAACCGGCGGGCGAACTCCTCCGGCAGCGGAAATTCGCCGAACCAGAACCACACCGGGTGGGCGTCCGGCGAATCCGGCGTCTGCGTGAAGTGGCTCGGCCGGGACACCCCCGCGAGTTGCCGGGCGTCGATCCCGTGGAACCGCAGGTGCGCCGTCAGTTGGTACGTCGGCACGTACACCGGCCCCGGCAGCGGCCGCGCGGCCACCGCCGCCCGCACCCGCCGGCATTGTTCCTGCCGCTCGGACAGCCGACGGATGCGGTCGTGTTTCACCGGCCAGAAGGGCAACGGGTACAGCAGGTGGACGACGGCGACCGCGACGCACAGCGCCGGCAGCGCGAACGCCAGTCGCGTCAGCCACTTCCACACGGGGGACGCCGCGCACCGCTGCCACCACACGCCGGCCAGCGGCCAGAAGCCGAGGTAGGCGGCCAGCGCCCAGTTCCCTTCCAGTCGTCCGCGCGTGGCTTTGAACAGGAAGAACACCAACGGCAGCGCGAACAGGCAGACGCACACCCGGAGGCGCGGGTCGGCGGTCAACTCCTTCCAGTGCCGGAACACCCACGGCAGCAACACCAACGGCAGCGTGCCCACCAGCAGGATTTGCACGCCGACGAACTCGGCCAGCGGGCCAACCCCCGGCACGTCATCGGACATCGCGTGGTCCCACTGGTACCGCAGCGGCGCGAAGTCGTGTTCGAGGTTGAAGATCAAGATGGGCGACGCCACCAGCAGCGACACGACGCCGTGCAAGAAGAACCCCGGCAGCCACTCGCGGCCCCGGCTACGCCCCAACAGCACGAACGACACCAACCCGCACACCCCCGCCAGACCCATCGTGTACTTGCCGAGGACGCCGCAACCGAGGAGGATTCCGCCAAGGAGCCATCGAAAGCCGAAGACCTCACCCGGCGAGCTTCGCTCGCCACCCTCTCCATGAATGGAGAGGGTTATTCTGGCTCCCCCTCTCCATTCATGGAGAGGGGGCGGGGGGGGTGAGGTCTGAGTCTTCACCAGGGATCGATGTGCCCCCACCAGCCACCGCAGGTACGCGGCCCAAAAGAGCAACAGCGGGGTATCGGGGGTGATCAGCACCGCCCCGAGGGTGAACGGCGGAGTCACCAGCGCGGCGAACAGTACCGACTTCGGCCGCACGAGGCTTCGCAGCAGCAGGAATACGCCGGCCATCGCCGCGCACGCGGGCAGGCGGATCGCCAGGATCGTGTCGCCGAACAGTTCGGTACTCGCGCGAATCCACACCGCCGTCATCGCCGGGTGGTCGTAGTAACTCCACTGGAGTTCCCGCGACCAGCACCAGTAATACAGCTCGTCATCGACCGGCGGCAGCCACGCTGCCAGCCCGACGTACCCGGCGAACACCGCCGCCGCGACCGCGAGATCACGCCACCCCACGCCCTGCCCTCCGTGCGTCGGACGACGGTTGTACCCGATGCCGTTCCCCGGCGGCTAGGCGGATCCGGCATAGAATCAGTCGCACCCACAGGGCCGCCCGATGTCCGACCTCGACGCCCTGCTCGCCGGGATCGTCGCCGACCCGCACAACCAGCTCCGCTGGCTGATAATCGCCGACTGGCTGGACGACCACGACCAGCCCGACCGCGCGGAGTTGCTCCGCCTTCACCGCGAACTCATCCGCACCTGTTGCGAACCGGACGCGCACCCGGAGCGGGCCGAGATTCACGCGCGAATCGTGGAACTGATCGACGCCGGGGTGAAGCCGGTCGTACCGCAACACACGCTGACCCTGCCGGGAAATGTGCCCTTGGTCGGGAACTTCCTCCCGCCGGGTTCGTTTCTGATGGGCGGTGAAGAGGAAGAATACGAGAAGCCGGTTCATCGGGTGACGCTGACGAAGGGGTTCTTTGCCGGCATTCACCCGGTCACGCAGGCGCAGTGGTCGGCGGTGATGGGCACCGATCCGAGCCACTTCAAAGGCGACAACCGGCCCGTGGAGCAAGTGAGTTGGGAAGACGCGACTGCGTTTTGCGCGACGGCGACGGAGTTGACGGGTTGCGTAGTCCGACTGCCGACGGAAGCCGAGTGGGAGTACGCCTGTCGCGCGGGAACGACGACACACTTCCACTACGGTGACGCGCCGGATGCGACACGGATCAACTACAACGCGAAAGAGACGTGGAATGGGTCGGCCGAGGGTGAGTTCCGGGAGCAGACGACGGCGCTGGGGACGTTCCCGGCCAACCCGTGGGGGCTGTGGGACTGCCACGGGAACGTGTGGGAGTGGTGCCAGGACTGGTACGACGAGGGGTATTACGGTCGTTCGCCGGACTCCGATCCTGAGTGCCAGGATGGCGAACAAATGTACCGTGTGTTGCGTGGGGGCTCCTGGCTCGACTATTCAGTGGACTGCCGTGCCGCCAGCCGCAACTGGGGCGAGCCGGGTTCTTGCGGTAACTACTTCGGTTTTCGGGTCGTGTTCTGCCTTGACTGAGTTGCTGAGGCGGTTCACTATTCTGACAGGACACGCTTTCGGGGAAGTCGCCATGCTCGACGAGTTCATCGGCCGGAAGGTGGTCCTCGACTTCCGCGGCGAGTACGTCGGCCTCGGCACCCTGAAGCGGATCGACGACCACTACCTGGAGCTGCGGAACGCCGACTTCCACGACCTCCGCGACACGCACACCAGCCGCGAGAACTACGTCGCGGCGGCCGTCGCCACCGGCATCAAGCGGAACCGTAAGCGGCTGATCGTGTCGCGGTTGGAGGTGGTGGCCGTGTCGCTGCTGGATGATGTGGTGGACGAGTGAAGCGCATGGCGGGCGAGACCATCGAGCGAGAGAAGGCGGCGTGTCGGCGGGAAACGAAGCGAACCCGGCCCAGCGGGCCGGGTTCACCAAAAAAGCTTAATCACTTCCCGGCTTTGGCGGCGGCGAACAGCTCGTTCACCCGGCCCCAGTTGACCACGCCCCACCAGGCGTCCACATAGTCGGCCCGCTTGTTCTGGTACTTCAGGTAGTAGGCG
>JBBRUO010000253.1:0-8060 GCA_038247725.1 Gemmatales bacterium | reverse complement strand
GGACGGGGTCGAGCCGACGAACAACGCGGCCGAGCGGGCGGTGCGCCACGCGGTGTGCTGGCGGAAGACCAGCGACGGCACCGACAGCGAGCGGGGCAGTCGATTCGTCGAGCGGATGTTGACAGTGGTGGCGTCGTGCCGCCAGCAGGGCCGCGGCATTCTGGAGTTCCTCGTGAAGGCCGTCGCCGGTCAGAAACCGTCACTGCTGCCGCAAGGGGCGTGAACGGTTACCCTGCGCAAGTTGCGAATCGGGCAAACTGGCGATTACCGATTGATCCGTCCTCTCCAGTTCGGCCTGGATCTCGAAGATCTCGTAGAACCCGACGGGCAGATACATGCCGCGCATCGCCTGGTAGCCGCGTCGGAGCACCGGTTGTCGCTCGACGGGCGGCACGAGCCGAAACGTTCGCGGTTGGTCGGTGCAATCGACTCACTGCAAAACCGCGAAGATGGGTCCCGACGAATTTCCACGATAAGTGAGCCTCCTGCGTCCTGCGCGGGCAATGTTCTCGATCATATGGCGAGTGAGAGGCCGGGGAGTTCGGTCTGACGGACGAAGCCGTTGAGCAGGTCGGGCGAGTGCTTGGCCGTCACCAGCTCCTCGATTATGTGGTCCCACAACTCGTCCGTGTCGTTCGCCGCCAGGTTCGCCAGCCGCCCGGACTTGGCCCACCCCCACCCCCCCTCGTCCGGGTTCAACGCCGGCGCGGACGACGGGAACGTCTCCGTCACCACCCGCGGATGCGTCGCCAGCCACTCCCGCACGAGCGTCGATTTGTCGTGGATCGGCCCCCGATTCCACACCACCGTGAGCGGCCCCAACCGCCGGTGCCGGTCGGCCAGGAAGTCCACCACCTGCTCGGCGTGGATGTGGTGTTTGGGCTTCCCCACGAAAAGTGGACACGGAGTTAACGGAGGGTCGGGTTGTGCCGGCGCTCGTACTCGACGGGGGAGAGGTACCCCAGTGACGAGTGCAGCCGGACGGGGTTGTAAAACATCTCGATGTACTCGAACACGATCGCTCGCGCGTCGTCGCGGGTGCAGTCGGCGGGGAAATCCCTCTCGCGTTTCAGGCTGGCGAAGAACGATTCCATCGGGGCGTTGTCCCAGCATTGGGCCACCCCGCTCATGCTGCATCCGATGCCGTGTTGGGTGAGGACGCCTTGGTAGTGTTGGCTGGCGTATTGGCTGCCCCGATCCGAGTGCGCCAGCAATCCCGCCGCCGGGTGGCGACGGCCCAACGCCATGTGCAACGCATCCACCACCAGCCGGCTCGTCATCGTCGCGTCCATCGACCAGCCGACGATCCGGCGACTGAACAGGTCCTCGACGGCGGCCAGGTACAGCCACCCCTCGGCCGTCGGCAAGTAGGTGATGTCCGCGCACCACGCTTCGTTCGGTGCCGACGGCGTGAAGTCCCGGTCCAGCACGTTGGCGGCCACCGGCGGGTCGTGCCGCGAGTCGGTGGTGCGGACGTACCGCTTGGCCGTTCGCCCTCGGATTCCTTGCGATTTCATCAGTTCGGTCACGAAGTTCTCCGAGCAGTCGAAGCCGCGGTGGTTCAGTTCGGCGGTCATGCGGGGGCTGCCGTAGCAGTGGCGGACTTCGGCGTGGAGGTCGGTCATGGCGGCCACCAGTTCTTGTCGTCGTTGCTCGGCGAGGCTGTCGGGTCGTTCGAGCCAGGCGTAGAACCCGGCGGTCGAGACGTCGAGGACTTCGCACGGCCAGGCGACGGGCCATTGGTCCCGATTGCCGGCGATGAGAGAGAACGTCAGGTCGAGTGGCTGGCGAAGTCGGCGGCGGCTTTTTTTAGGATGTCGCGTTCGGCCTTGAGGCGTTGGACTTCGGCGCGGAGGCGGTGCGGCTCTTCGTCGTGCGGGGCGAGGCGACCGTGACCGGGGAAGGCGTCCGCTCCCTGGGCGCGGAAGGCCTTGAGCCAGTCGTGCAGACGGCTCTCGGTGATGCCGGGGCGTCGGGCCACCTCGGCGACGGCGAGGTGCTGATCGGTCACCATCTCCACGGCGTTGAGCTTGAACTCGGCCGTGTCCGTCTTGCGGGTCTTGGCCATCGGTGGGTCTCCTGTGAGGGGAGTTTGCACCGTTAATTTGGTGTCCACCAAGCCTGGGGAGGTCCATCCTCGTCGCCGACCGCCTAGCGGGCAGCGATGCGTCCTGCCGACGGGTTCCGGTGGAACGGGCTGATGAGATGCCCCCATTCATGTACGGAGGCGAACTTCCCACGGCAATGTCGTTCATGACCTCTCGCAACCCGAGCGGAATCAACACGAGCAGTGGAATCGGCACGGCCTTGCTACAATCCACTGTTCCCGTCATCGCCCCCTCGGAGCCGCCGACATGGCCGCCGCCGCGCCCGCCCCGCCGAAAGTGCCCGTCACCGTCCTCACCGGGTTCCTCGGCTCCGGCAAGACGACCCTCCTCAACCACATCCTCACCGCGAACCACGGCAAGCGGATCGCCGTCATCGAGAACGAGTTCGGCGAGGTCGGCGTCGATCAGGAGTTAGTCATCCACGGCGAGGAGGAGATCTTCGAGATGAACAACGGGTGCCTGTGCTGCACCGTGCGGGGCGACCTGATTCGTATCCTCGGCAACCTGATGAAGCGGCGGGACAAGTTCGACTACATCCTCATCGAGACGACCGGCATGGCCGACCCCGGCCCGGTGGCGCAGACGTTCTTCATGGACGAGGAAGTGCAGGCGAAATCGGTCATCGACGGCATCGTCACCCTGGTGGACGCCAAGCACGTCTTGCTGCACTGGGACTCGCACGAGGTGCAGGAGCAGATCGCTTTCGCCGATGTCGTCCTGCTGAACAAGACCGACCTCGTGACCGAAGCGGAGTTGGAATCGCTGGAGAAGCGGATCCGCAAGATGAACGCCACCGCCCGCGTGCATCGCACCCGGGACAGCCAAATCGACATGGACAAGGTGCTCAACGTCGGCGGGTTTAACCTGGATCGGGTGCTGGAGCACGAGCCGGAGTTCTTGACGGGCACGCTGGCCGAGCCGAAGAAGCCGAAAGAGTTATCACTGGCGGTGTGCGACGAACCCGGCCACGTCCACGGCCCGGACTGCGACCACGACCATCACGACCACGACCACGAACACGATTCGTCGGTCACGTCGGTCGGCATCGTGCTGCCGGGCGACGTGGACGGCAAGCGGCTGAACGCCTGGATGAGCCAACTGCTTCAAGACAAGGGCGGGGACATCTTCCGCATGAAGGGCATCTTGAGCCTGAAAGGGGACGCCAAGCGGTTCGTCTTTCAGGGCGTCCACATGATGTTCGACGGCAAGGCGGATCGGGCGTGGAAGCCGGGCGAAGCGCGGACGAACAAGCTGGTGTTCATCGGCCGCAACCTGGACCGCGCCGCCTTGACTGACGGGTTCAGCAAGTGCCTGGCGTGAGGGCGGCTCAGCCGACGTTCACCCCGTTCGGCGACCCGTAGCTGTACTTGTAGCCGAGGAATGGCGAAATCCAGTCACTCGGCACGTTTCGGGTCTTGCCGTCGATCACCCGGAT
This sequence comes from Gemmatales bacterium, assembly GCA_038247725.1. Taxonomy (GTDB): domain Bacteria; phylum Planctomycetota; class Planctomycetia; order Gemmatales; family Gemmataceae; genus JALHQU01. The sequence goes on along the minus strand of JBBRUO010000253.1, from coordinate 4,517 downwards.
GCGGTTGGGTGTACCGTGCCCGGTGCCGGCGATGATCTCGTCGTACCCGTCCTGGTTCATGTCGGTGCAAGTCACCCGTACGCCGCCGGACTGGTCGCCCTCGAAGGCGTACAGGCTGAGCAGCAGTTGCCCGGTTCGCGGGTCGAACGCGCGGACGTTCGGCCCGCCCGACCCGGCCCCGACGACGACTTCCGCGCGGCCGTCGTTGTCCAAATCCCCGGCCGACACGAACACCCCGCCGGTGAAATCGGCCGCCATCCCGACGAAGCTGGCGATCAGCGCTCCGCCCGACGCCACGTCACCGAGTGACGTGTTCCCCGCCGCCAGTTGCCGGCCGTCGAACACGCGGACGTTCGCGGAACCGCCGGCCCCCGCCCCGCAGATAATGTCGGCGAATCCGTCTCCGTTCACGTCCCCGGCGGCCACCCGCACCCCGCCGGTGAAGCACTCGGCGTAGGCGTACAAACTGGCGAGCAGGACGACGTTCCCCCGCGCCAGTTGCCGGCCGTCGAAGACGCGGACGTTCGGCCCCCCGCCCGCGCCGGGGGCGCACACGACATCGGCGTAGCCGTCGCCGTTCACGTCGCCGACGGCCACGTTCACCCCGCCCCGGAACGCTTCCTCGTAGGCGTAGAAGCTGGCGATCACCGCGTGGCTGACGCCATCGAACAGGCGGACGTTTGGCCCGCCGCCCGCACCGGGGCCGGTGACCACGTCGCCGATCCCGTCATCCGTCAGGTCGCCGAGTGCCACGGTCGTCCCGCCGGCGAACCCGAGGTACGCATCGAACGACGCCCCGTGAGTGCCGGTCGATTCCCGCGTCTCCACCCTTGAGGTACCGCCCGCGTCCGGGGCGGCGGCGTACTCGCCGGGGAGCGGCCGCTCGCGGACGAACACGTCCACCTTTCCGTTCCCGTCACCCGCCACCAGGTTCGAGGCCGCGCTCTGGAAGGCGACAAACCGCCCGTCCCGGCTGATCGCGGCGTTGACCGCCGGCGAATTCCCCTCCGCCCCGTCGGTGGACACGCTCAACCGGGTGATCGCCCCCGTCATGCGGTCCTTGACGAACACGTCCACGACGCCGTTGGTGTCGCCCGGTACCAGGTCATTGGATTCGCTCTCAAACGCCACGAACCGGCCGTTCCCGCTGAGAACCGGGTTGGCGGACCTCCCGTTCCCCTGACTACCCATCGCGTTGCCGCTGAGGCGGACGGTCGATCCGAGCACCACGTCCCGCAGGAACACGTCCGCCACCCCGTTCGAGTCGCCGGGCACCAGGTTACTGGCCTCGCTGGCGAACGCCACATATCGCCCGTCGTCGCTGACGCTCACGCGGCCCAAGCCGGAGTCCCCGTTCCCGAAGGTGCCGTCGTCGGCCACGCTCACCAACGAGATCGCCCCGGTGACGGTGTCCTTCAGGAACACGTCGGTCTTGTCGAGCATGTCGCCTGGCACCAGCGTCCCGGCGGAACTGACGATCGCCACATACCGCCCGTCCCGGCTGATGGCCGAGTCGGTCGTGTAGCCGATGTTACCCGGCACGCCGTTCGCGTCCGTGCTGACGACCGTGAACTCGCCCGTCGTGGTGTCGTAGCGGAAGATGTCGGGCAGAATCCCGTTGACGTCCCCCGACGGCACCGGCAGGGCGGCCGAGGTGAGCGACAGGAACCGGCCATCGCCGCTGACGTGCGGGTGGTTACCCTCCGCGACGGTCGCGGTGGTGTCGGCCTGGGTGTCACGGATGTGAACGTATGTGCGGGATGTGTACGACCAGTACCCGTAGAGCCGCGGAATCCAGACGGCGGTCGTGACGGTCTTCTCGAACGCCACGAATCGGCCGTCATCGGAGATGGTCGGCCGCGTGTTCGAGTTCACGCCCATCGCCCCGCCCTGTGTGCCGGTCAGTTGGCTGACGAGGGTGACTGTTCCGGTCAGCCGGTCCTTCAGGTACACGTCCGGGCCGCCGTTGAAGTCGTTCGCCCCGGAGGCATCGATCCGCGACGCCGTGACGAAGGCGACGAACCGGCCGTCCCCGCTGAGGGCCGGGTTGATGGCGTCGGCGGGAACGGGCGCGGCGTCGAGATCACCGGACGCGCGAGTCGTGAGCAGCGACGGGACGATGCGGTCGTCGAGGGTTTCGACGCGGAGTTTCGGGAGGCGGCGGGTCATGGCAACACCGTAGGGGAGGTGCCCACTGAGGCGACGAGTCGGGAATACGGATAATGATATCCTGTTTCCGTACTTCCGCGCGATTTTATCGCCCGCCCGCGACTTTACCCGACGTTCACCCCGAAGGTGGACGCGCCGAACGGGGCGAACGGCGACATCAGCGCGGACCCGTCCACCCCGCTAAAGACGCTGGCGAACGACCCGCTGCCCGGCCCGGACCCGACGACGAAATCGGATATGCCGTCGCCGTTCACGTCCGACCCGGCCACCCGCACCCCGCCGGTCAGGGTGCTGCTCAGCGGGAAGAAGCTTCGCAACTGGGTGGTGGTGCGGGCGTCGAACGCGCGGACGTTCGGCCCGCCGCCCGGCCCCACCCCGATCATGATGTCGGACAGCCCGTCGCCGTTCACGTCCCCGGCGCTGACGAACGTGCCTCCGGTGAACGTGTCCGGCAGCGCGAAGAAGCTGTTCAACAACATGCCGCCGGTGGCGACCGTGGCGAGCGACGTGTTCCCGCCGCTGAGTTGCAGGCCGCTGAAGGTGCGGACGTTCGGCCCGCCGCCCGCCCCGGCCCCGACGATGACATCGGCGAAGCGGTCGCCGTCCACGTTGCCGACCGCCACCCGCACCCCGCCGGTGAACGCCTCCGGGTAGGCGAAGAAGCTGGCCAGCAGCGCGCCGCCCGCCGCCACCGGGGCCAAGGAGGTGTTGCCCCGCAACAGTTGGAAGCCGCTGAACACGCGGACGTTTGGCCCGCCGCCCGACCCGACGCCGGTGACGACATCCGCGTACCCGTCCCCGTTCACGTCGCCAACGGCCACGTTCGCCCCGCCGGTGAACCCCTCCGGGTAGGCGAAGAAGCTGCTCACCAGGCCGCCCGTCCGCCCGTCGAAGACGCGGATGTTGGCCGACCCGCCGGCGTCCGTGCTAGTCACGACATCGTTCACCCCGTCGCGAGTGACATCGCCGCTGGCCACGAACGTGCCGCCGGTGTAGCCGGGGTCGTAGGCGGCGAAGTTCAACCCAGGGGTGCCATCCGGGTTGAACACCTGAACCTGCGACGACCCGAACGCCGGGGCGATGGCGAACGTGGCGGCCGGCGTCGGCGTGGTGACGAACGAGCCGATGCCGAACCCGCCAGATGACACGATTGGCACGATGCGAGCGTCCAATTGTTCGGCGCGGAGGATGAAGGAGAGGGGGCGGCGCATGATCGTCTCCGGTGCGGCGTCGGGGTGTGGCGGTCTCGGCCCGCCGGAACTTTCTCTTGCAAGCCGGGTGCCGAACGGCTCCCCTTGTCCGAACCCCAGGCCGCATTATCGTCTCTCATTGTAGCCGCCGTCGGCGCGAACCACCCCGGAGGGCGACGCGATGGAGCCGGTCATCATCGACGAGTACCTGTACGAGCGGGGCCGCGGGCCGGAGTTGCGGAGCTGCCGGCTGACGGTAAACGAGCTGTACCCGAGCCTGGTGGACTACCCCACGTCCGACGCGCGGATGCTGGAGTTGTACCCGATCACGCCGGCGGAGTTGGACGCGGTGAAGCGGTACATCGCCGCGAACGCGGAGGAGTTGGCCAAGACGAACGCCGAGATCGACGCCCGCATCGCCCGGAAAGTCGCCGAGCAAGACACGCCGGAGTTCCGGGCACAGATGGAGGCCGGCCGCGAGCGCGTGCAACTGATGAAGGTGTGGCTCGGCGAGCGAAAGAGCGATCCGACCTTATTCGAGGAGATTCCCGGCGAGCCCACCGACGCGAGACGGGAGCGGTATTTCGCCGCCTTCAACCGTTGGCGGGCCGCTCGCGCCCTCGTGTCGGAGGTCGGTTAAGTGCGTGGCCTCGTATTCGATGTGAACATCCAGGGATTGTTCCCCCATTTCGTTCACCTCATGACCGCAATGGACTTGATCGACATCTGGAACGACAAACCGCTCGTCGTCCGAACCGTCGCCGACCTCGGCTACCCGACGGATGTGCGCGACCGCGTGATTTGGAACCGGTGTCAGGCGGACGGGTTGGTCCTCGTGACCGAGAACCGCACGGCGGACGACGCGGATTCGCTCCAAGCGACCATCGCGGATTCGCTTACGTCGGACAGCTTTCCGGTGTTGACGCTCGCCAACGTCCAGCGATTCCGAAACGATCGTCGTTACGCGCTGATCGTCGCCGATGCGTTCCTCACGACGGTGACGGACACCGCCGCTGGCCTGAACCGCGGTGTCGGTCGCCTCTACATCCCTCCGCGCCCGGTGGTGTGACTCATGTCGCTGACGTTCGAATTCGATGTCGTCGTGGTCGGGGCCGGGCACGCCGGCACTGAGGCCGCGTTGGCCGCCGCCCGCCTCGG
>JBBRUO010000252.1:0-8086 GCA_038247725.1 Gemmatales bacterium | reverse complement strand
CCGTCGTCGTCGTCGGTTTCACCGTCTTGATCGCCACCAAGTTGCCGGCCGTGCTGTACTCGTACACGCGGGCGTATTCGACGCCGAACTGCGTCCCCCAGCGGGCACCCTCGAAGCGGCGGGGCGGGGGCGGTTGACGGCCGGCGGCCCCCGGCGGCGGGTCGATCACCGGTAGGGCCGGCGGGTCGATGTTTGCCCCGCCACCCCGCTTGTATTCACCGTCGGTGACGGCCCGCAGGAACGTCACCCGCACCCGCTTGGTGGCGGGCAGCCAGGTCAGGTACATCACGTCGCGGGTCTCCTTCGGGCCGGTCGCCTTGCGGTCGCCCAGCGCCGCCTTCCGCGCCTTCTCCCAGATGTCCGCGTCGATGGCTTTGTCGGCGTCCTTGGCGAACCGCTCCTTCGTCGCCTTCACCACCTCGTCCAGCTTCAGCGGGTACGCCTTCGTCCCGTCCAGTCGTGTCATCTTGGTGGCGACGAATCCCTCGTCCGCCGGGCACCCCTTGCCGTGGTTCACCTCGATCTCGGCCAGGAAGTAGGCCGCCGTGATCCCCATCGGGGCCACGGTCTTCGGCCGCGCCATGTCCAGTTTCGGGAAGACGATCAGGTCGTCCCCCGCCGCCCCGACCGTCACCCGCAGGTTGGTGATGAGCGGGTTGGCGGCCTCGCTGAGGGTGTACATCCAGTTGTAACTTGACCCGTCCACCGAGAAGCCCATTGCGTCCGGCGGGCCGCTCCGCCCCTCGCGGCCCTGGGCGGCAGCCACGTCCGACGCCACCACCCCGACGACGGTGCCGGGGTGGGCGAGGTACTTGCGGTGCGGGGTCAAGGCCTTGGCGTCACCGATGACTTCTTCGGTCGGGCCGGCGGGAACGGGCGCGGCGACGGTGACGCCGACGGCGGCGACCGCGACGGCCAGGGGGCGGAACCAGGAGCGCATGGTGGGAACCTCCGGGAGGGGAGTGGCAAGCCGCATCCTACTCGACCGGACACAACAATGCGACCCGCCCCCTGCACTCGGTCCGCCCGTGCGCGGCAAAACTTTCTGTAAGTCTGAAGTTCCGGCGCTGCCGGAGGTTGATGAAGACCTCACCTATGTCCCCGGTCCAAACAAACCCGGAGAGGGGGTGTTCAACCCGCACTGGTGGAACGGGCGTTCCGCGTCCGGAATCGAATCACCCAGGAAAACCAAGGCCGGTACGCGGATGAACGGCAACGTGTCCCTTTTGAACACCCCCTCTCCGGGACGGAGAGGGGGCCGGGGGGTGAGGTCTTCCGCTCCGCCAGAAAGATTTGCCACACCCGCCCGCCGGCCGGCGGACGACCGATTACAGCCACAACTTCACGAGCGCCTTCAGTTTCTCCGGCAGCTTCTTCTCCAGCACCCGCAGCACCTCGGTGGGGTGGTAGCGGGTGCTGAAGTGGCCGGCGATGACCAGTTCGTTCTTGAACCGGTCCTGTCGCTCAACGAAGTCGTCCAGGTGCATGTGGCCGAACTTGTGGATCTTGTCCCGCCGGTGCGCGGCGCGGATGAAGCTGAGTTCGGTGATGAGGATCTTGGCGTCGAACGCGGGCGGGCAGGCGTCCAACCCGGCCGGCGACGTGTCCCCGGTGTACGCCACCAGCGGCAGCCGCACGCTCCGGGTGATCTCGACGCCGCTGAACTTCAACTCCTTGATCTTCTCGCCGGGCAGCCCGACGTACTCGTCCTTCAACTTGTGCCGCCGCTCCCACACGACGAACCCCCGGCTGGGTACCGTGTGCGCGGTGTCCCAGACGGTGACGACGTGTTCCCGCGACAACTCGATCTCCTGACCGGCCTCGACGCCGACGAGGTTGCACGGCTGCCGACCGCGGTCCAGCCGGTGGAACACCGCCAGCAGCCGTTTCACGTCCTCGACGTTCTCGACCGGGACGTACACGTTCGGCGGCTCCATCTTCATCATCCGCCGGCGGGCGACGTACACAGGCAGTGCGGCGATGTGATCCAGGTGAGCGTGCGAGATGAACCAGTTCGGCGTGCCCATGAAGTCCCACGGCTGCGCGCCGAGGTCGAAGCCGACCTTCAACTCCGGGATCCGCCAGTAGCTTTGCACCGCCGCCCGGCTCCACCCCTCGACGGTGAACCCGCCGTGGACGTGGGACAGGTACGGGCAGTTATCGACGGGGCGGTCGGTCATGGTCGCCTGGATTTGGTAGGGGCACCTCTTGTGGGTGCCCTGTCTCGAGGTGGGCACCCACAAGGGGGGCCCCTCCTGTCGGTCACTTCTTCTTCCCGAAGTCGCCGGCCTGGATGACGATCAGCCCCTTCGGGTTGACGTGCTTCTCGAACGCCCGCTTCACGTCGCCGGGTTGCAGGGCCTCGATCTTCTTCTCCAGTTCCGACTGGTACGTCATGGTGCGGCCGGCGAAGGCGGCCTTATTCAACTGGCCGGCGAGGGCGGCGTCGTTGGTCAGCCCCTGGCGGGCGCTCTGAACGATCGTCTTCTTCGCCTGTTCCAGTTCGCTGCCGCTCGGCCCGTCCTTGACGAACTGGGACACCTCGTTGCCGATGACGGTGTCCACCTTGCCCATGTTCAGCGGGTTGGTGATGGCGGTGATGGTGAACTTGCCGGCGTCGTCCAGGTACCCGCCCCGGAACGACGACCCGACGCCGTAGCTCAGCCCCTCCTCGCCCCGCACCTTCACGCTCAGTCGGGAGGCCAGCGGGGCGACGCCGAGGATGTAGTTGCCGACTTGCAGGGCGGCGTAGTCCGGGTCGGTGTCGGACACCTTCACCGGCGTGCCGGCGGCGTACACGGCGTTGGCCTTGTCCGGCGTCTCGATCTTGGTCAGCCCGCCCTTCACGGTGAACGCCTTGCCGTCGATCCGCTCGTACTTCGTCTTCGCGTCCCACCCCGCGAGGATGGCTTCGAACTCCGTCTTGGCGGCGTCCGCGTCGAAGTCGCCGACGATGGCCAGTTGGCCATGCTGGCCGCCGACTTGCGTTTCGTACAGCTCCTTCACCTGCGCGGCGGTGATCGCCTTCAGCCGCTCGATGCCTTCGTCGAAGGTGGTGGTGTACCGCACGTCGTCGGCCGGGTACGGCTCCAACTTGCGGTTCAACTCGTTCGTCGCCAGCGACTGCGGGTCGGTCTTGGCCTGGTTCAGGTTCTCCAGCGACTCCCGCTTGACGATCTCGAACTCCTTCTCCGGGAACGTCGGCTCGCGGAGGACTTCTTTCAAGACGGCCAGCACCGCCGGCAGGTTCGCCCGCTTCGTCTGGATGCTCACCCGCAGGGTGCCGGGGTTGGACGAAATGCTGACGGTGGCGGCCAGCTTGTCGAACGCCTCCTTGATCTGCTCACGGGTCATGCTCTTGGTGCCCTTGTCCAGCATCTCGCCGAGCAACTCGGCGACTTCGCCCTTGCCCTTCAGGGATTCCAGCGAGCCGAAGTGCATTTGCAGGCTCAGGTTGACCGTCTCGCCGCGGGTCTTCTTGGTGAGGAACGCCGTCTGCACGCCGCCGATGTCGCCGCGGACCACCCGCTTCTCGACGTTCTCCGGGGTCGGGTCGAACACCTCGCCGGCGGCCACCGCCTCGCGGCCCTTGTAACCGTCCAACAGCGTGGCCAGGTCTGGCGCTTGCGGCACGTCGGCGCGCTCCGCCTGCTTGGTCGGGATGAACACGCCGACGGTGCGGTTGGAGCGGATCAGGTACTTGGCCGCGACGCGGTTCACGTCCTCGTCCGTCACCGCCTCGATGCGGTCGCGGTGGACGAAGAACAGCCGCCAATCGCCGCACCCGGCCCAGTCGGAGATGCCGATGGCGAACAACTGGCTGTTGGCCAGCGTCCGCTCCCGCTGTTGCAGGATTTCCCGCTTGGCGCGGTCCACTTCGCCTTTGGTCAGCGGATCCTTGCCGACGCTCTCCATCACCTGAATGAGCGTGTCGCGGGCGGCTTCCGTGTCTTCCGGCTTGGTGATGGCGAACACCGTCAGGGTGCCGGGGTCGAAGGTGTTGCGGGCGAACGCCTGCGCGGCGACGGCCTTCTTCGACTCCACGAGCGCCTTGTACAGCCGGCCGGTCGGCTCGGTGGTCAGCACGCGGGCCAGCACCTCGCACGCGGCGTAGTCCGGGTGGGACGCGGCCGGGATGTGGTACACGATGCCGGCCGCGCCGGTGCTGCCGACCCGCCGCAGGGTGACGATTCGCTCGCCGTCTTGCGGCGGCTCCTCGGTGTACGTCGTCGGGATCGGCTGCTCGGGCGGCTGGATCGGCCCGAAGTGCTTGACTACCAGTTCGAGCGCCTTCGCCTCGTCGAACTTCCCGGCGATGGTGAGCAGGGCGTTATCCGGGCGGTAATACTTCTTGTAGAAGGCTTTCAGGTTGTCGATCGGCACCCGCTCGATGTCGGTCTTGTTGCCGATGGTGGACTTGCCGTAGTTGTGCCAGGCGTAGGCGGCCGTCTGCATCCGCTGGTACAGGATGGCGACCGGGTTGTTCTCGCCCCGCTCGAACTCGTTGCGGACGACCGTGAACTCCTTCTCCAGGTCTTCCTTGCGGATGAAGCTGTTCACCATGCGGTCGGCTTCCAGCTCGATGCCGAACTCCAGGTTCTCCTCGGTGGCCGGCATCGTCTCGAAGTAGTTGGTGCGGTCCACCGACGTGGTGCCGTTGAAGTTGGCGGCGTGTTCCGATAGCGCCTTGGGCACGTCCGGGAACTTCGGGCAGCCCTTGAACACCATGTGTTCGAGCAGGTGGGCCATACCCGTCTCGCCGTACCCCTCGTGCCGGCTGCCGACGAAAATGGTGGCGTTGACCGTGACCTTCGGCTGGCTGGCGTCGGGCAGCAGGATCACCCGCAAGCCGTTCGGCAACTTGTACTCGGTGACGCCTTCGACGGTGACGACCTTGGTGACGCCGGCGGGCAGTTTCACCTCGGCCGGCTTGGGCGGCTGGGCGGCGGCCGACGCGGCGACCCCCACGGCCAGGACGAACGCGAATCGCATGATGACACTCCTTGTCCCGCCCCTGGTGGGTGCGTGGCAGCGCGGGCGGGAACCGTCATCGTCGGGATGGGGGAGGCGGAAATCAAGTGGGGGTCGTCGTGCCGACGCACTGGTCCGCGCATGTCGCCGCGAACGTGGGCGCGAGCAGCGACCCCTTCGACCCCAGGCCGTTGAAGAATCCCAGGCGGGGGAACTCGGCGTTCCACCGGATGACCGGGTGGCGGTCGGCGAGGATCGGCCGCACCGCCGCCGCGTGCCCGACCACCTCGACCGGCAACCGCAGGAAGGCCCGCAGGCGGGTAAGAATCTCCTCCCGGCCGGCCGCCGTCGGCACGCAGTCGAGCGGGTCCCAACTGTACGTCGCCCCGGCCCGCCACCGGTCACCGCCGTCGGGGGCCAGCCACACGCCCCGGTTCATCACCCGCGTCTCGGCGAGGCCGGGGATCCGCAGCGTCAGGATTTCGCCCTTCGCCGCGTTGAACGTCACGTCCGGGAAGTACGGGTTCGCCGCGCCGTCGAACCCCTGGCAGAACACCAACTTCGACGCCGACACCTCCAGACGCGGCACCCGCACCGCGTCCGCCGACACCACGATGTCGTTCATCGGATCGACGGTCGCGCGGCGGTAGCAGCCGCGCTCGGCGAAGTGGTCCCGGCTGGCGGTCAGGTACGCCGCGGTGTCGAGGCGGGCGGCCGCCGGCATCTGGAACCCGCCGCGCGGGGCGTCGAACCAGTCGCCGTTGATCGGCGGGTCGGGGTCGCACACCCGCCCGGCGAACGCGGCGGCGCTCTTGGCGTACTGTTTCTGTTCGATCTCGTAGGCGAACAGCCGAACGCACGGCAGCGCGTGGAAGAACGCCACGCCGAGGCGGGCTTCGATGTCGCGGTAGAACGAGGTGGCGACGGGGAGGAGCTCGTCCAGTTCCCGCGACACGGCGAGCCGCTTCCCGGTGATCGGCGTCACTAGCCCGGCGGCGATCCGCGACGACGTGACGGGCGGCTCGCGGTCCACGACAAAAACGGAGCGGCCCCGGCGGAGCAGTTGCCACGCCAGGGCCGTTCCGGCTAACCCTTGCCCGACCACGATGACATCCGCGTGCCCCATGCGGGCTTGTTATACGCGGACTCCCGGCAGGTTGTCACTCACGCGGCGACGGTCGGGGCCGCCTTCCGCCGGCGGTAGCCGAACAGCCCCGCCACCGCGATCCCGCCGAACACGGCCAGCGTCGCCGGTTCGGGGACAGTTGATTCGACACCGGGGATTTCGCTGCCGAGGGTGATGTCGTCGGACGCGAGTTGATTCGCCGCGCCTCCGAAGTCGATTGATCAGTCCACCCTCACTCGTTGCAACTCGGCTTGATCCTCTTCGCCCAACTCGAACACCCACAGGCACCCGGCGAGGAGGGTGTCCGGCTTCCGCCCGCGCAGCCACGCGAACGCCAGCGGGTCTTTCAAATACGTCCCCTGCAAACTCGACGCGCTGACGACCAACACCCTGCGCGTGTTGGGGGGGGCGGAGTCCGGGACCGGCGGTTCCAGTTGCCCGTGTCCGGCGAGCGCCTCGCACCGGATGCCGAACGCCCGTGGCGGGGCCGTGCCGGTGTACGAGAGGGAGACGCTTTCCAGCCCTTCGCGGTCGATGTATTCCTTGAGCGCGGGGAGTCCTTGGCCCCAGTCGAGGTTGGAATCACCGAGGATCTCCACGCCCCGTTCCGGCCCGCCGATGAACTCGTTGAAAAAGCTGAGCGGATACGGCGAGACGCGCACGGCGGACACGATGACCGAACCGACCGCGAGCGCGGCGACCACCCACCGCCACGCCGACGGCCGCGCGACGAACCGCGCCGCGAGCAGGTACACGAACGGTACGACGGGAAGAATCACGCGAACGCCGAGGTTGACTTTCGAGAACGAGATCAGCGCGAACAGCGTGAGGGCAACGACGGGGAGGAAGAGCTTTGTCCCCCTCTCTCCGCGAGCGGTGACGGGTTGGGGGTGACGGGGAGTCGGGTTTGTTGGACCGTTGCCGGTGTGCCGATCCACCGACGCGGGTTGAAACACCTTCCCTCGTTGAGGGGAGGTCGGTTGTGCCGCAACCGGGAGGGGAGATTCCGAAGAGTCGAGCGAAGACTCCCCTCCCGCCGCTGCGCGGCGACCTCCCCTCAGCGAGGGGAGGTGAGAAGAATCCCCCTCACGCCTCACCTTCCTCCCACCAGGGGAGTGGGGGACAAGTGAAGACAGAGCCAGCACCAGCATCCCCACCGGCAGCTTCACCGTCAGCGCGACCGCGAAGTACCACCACCACCCGCGATTCGACACCTCCCCCAGCAGGAAGAACGACGTGTCCCCGGAGTCGCCGCGTAGCAGTTGGTACTTCAGCCCTTCGCCCCAGGTCGGGAACCCCACGAAGAAGTACAGTGGCAAGAGTGTGAGCAGCGCGACCAGTGCCACCCGCATGACGACCGGCAGTGCCAACCGAACCCGCTCTCCGAAGAAGAGCGGGTTCGCAACCACACCCGGCATCGTCACCACTCCGCCGGCCAACAGCACCGCCAGCAACCCGATGCCGATGGACCCGATGACCAGCACCGCCGAGAACTTCGCCCCCAGCGTCAGCCCGACGGCGATGCCGAGGATGGTGAGCTTCCACGGCTTGGGAAACGTGATGAACTCCCACCCCACCCACGCCGTCAGCAACGTGCAGAAGGTCAGCGACACGTCTGTACTCAGGACGCACGAGTGCGCCACGAGGTTCGGGTCGAACGCGGCCAGAGCCGTGGCCACCACACCGGACGCGGGGCTTCCGAATAGCCGGCGCGCGAACGCCCCGACCAGCACCACCACGCCGACGCCGAACAGCAGGTTCATCCGTCGGGCGGGTGTCAGCAGTGCCTTCCAGTCGTGACCGGAGTCGAACAGCAGCGCGTGCCCCACCCGCCACTCGTTCATCGTTCGCCACTCGGCGGGGAAGGGCAGGGGGTCGAACAGGAACTGCGGCAGCGTCCACAGCAGTTTGGCGAGCGGCGGGTCTTCCAGGTTCAGGTGGAAGTCGCCGGTCGCCCAGTACGAGTACCCGGCGGCGAAGTGGACCGGT
>JBBRUO010000251.1:0-8129 GCA_038247725.1 Gemmatales bacterium | reverse complement strand
CTTCAGGTTCGGCGGGTCGAGGATGACCCCCGCGCCGATGTCGCCCAACCCCGGCGTGGCGACGCCGACGGCGGTGATGTCGGCGAGGGTGAGGTTCGCCGCCGCCACCGCCTGGCGGATGGTCTCGCACATGGTTTCCAGACCGGCGTCCTGGCCCCGTTCTGGGTTCGTGTCCAGGGTGACGGACGGGGACGCCTGGCCGGCGTGGTCCACGACGGCCGCCTTCATGGTGGTGCCGCCGACATCCAGTCCGACGTATTTCGGGATCGCTGACATGGTGGTTCACTCGGGACGAGACGGAGTTCCGAGTGATGATACCGACCGCCCCCGCGAGATGTGAGTCCGACTGAACTGGGGGGCCGAAACGGGGCGGGGCCGGGCGTTCGCCGACCCCGCCCCGACCGCCGTCACTTCTTCTTCTTGCCGTCGCCGTACATGGCGAGGCCGAGGGAGTAGTGGACTTCCGACGGTGCCCGCACCACGATGGACATGGTCGGGTAGTGGAACAGGATGCTGGACGGCCCGCCGCGGTTGCTCCAGGCGTTCGGGTCCACCGACATCATGATCGACTCGACCAGCATCTCGGCGTTCTTCTGCGTCTGCAAGTAGTCGATGTACGGCCCCCACGTGGCCCCGCCGTTGAACGGCCCGCCGGACTGGATCAGGTCGCGGATCTCGTAGGACCGCGTCATCATGTTCTTGCGGGCCTCCTCGACGGACACCACCTTGATGATCTTGTCGCGGATGATGAACGTCATCCCGACCGACTGGAGCATCGCCCGCAGGGCCGTCCGGGCCGACACGTTGGCCGGCACGTCCACCAGCCGCCGCATGTCCATGCCCAGGCTGTCGAACGACTTCTGATCGACGTACAGGTTCTTGCCGATGGCGTTGGACAGCGTCTGAATGGATTCCTCGAACGGCTGGCCCTTCATCGGCACCGTGATTTGCGTCTCCAGCGCCCGCAGCAGGGCTTCCTCCTCCTCGCCCAGTTGCACCTGCGTCAGCTTCCGCCGCCGCTCCGAGATTTCCTTCCAGTCCGGCGGGAATTCCATGTCGCGAACCGCCGGCAGGGCTGACCGCTCGACCCCGTTCAGCGACGCGACGACGCGGCGGTTCATCTCCTCGGTGAGCGACTTGGCCTCGGCGATGTTGTCCCGCACCAACCCCAGTTCGGTCAGTTGGATGACGGCGGCGTTGGTCGGGTATTTCGCCTTCAGGTTGGCGACCCGGATGCGGGCGTCAGCGAGCTTGCCGTCGGCCTCGTCGCGGGCGATGGCCGTCACCGCCTCGCGGACCTCTTTCGTCTCGACTTGCGCTTCGTCGAACGCCTTCCGGTTCTGCTCGTTGCGGAGGATCAGTCGCGGGTCGAGCGTGGCGACCGGTTTCGTCCCGCCGGTGGTGACGCCCCGAATGGCGGTGTCCAGCAGGCCGAACAGTTCGGTCTGTTTGGCCGAGCCGAGGTCCGTGCGGGTGGCCAGCGAGAAGCGGAGCCGCTTGAGGTCGAGGCTGGCTTTCTCCGGGTGCGAGCGGGCCAACTTGGTGGCCTGATCGATCGCCTCTTGAACCTGCTGGATCGCCACCTGTTCGGTGACGCGGCGGTTGGCCTCGGCCCGTTCGAGCGGGCTGAGTTGCTTCGGCGGGAGCGGTTGGGCGGAGGCGACGCCGGCGGAGGCGACCAGGCCGACGGCGAGACGGAACGGGATGCGCATGGGAACGTCCTCGGGAACGGGCTGCGTCCTGACTCTTGAACGTACCCGATGCCGCCGGCGTTTGCCAGAACCGGCCGGGGAAACCGCCCGCCGAATTCCCGCCCGCGCCGGAACAGCCGAAAGCGTCGGTGCCGACGGCGCGGGTCGGGAGGGCCGTTACTCCAGCTTCTTCAACGTCTCTTCGTGCAGCAACCCGTTGGTCGCCACCAGTCCGCCTTTGCGTTTCGCCCCGACCCGGCCGTATTGCACCGGGCCGCCGTTGAACTCGGACACCATGCCGCCGGCCTCCGTCACCAGCACGTGACCGGCGCACACGTCCCAATCGTGGAATTCGGGGTAATCGTTCACATACAGGTCGCAGACGCCGCGCGCCACCTGGGCCAGCTTGATGCCGGCGGAGTACGTCTCGATCACCGTGCCGGGTTGCAGCTTCACGACCACCGGCTTCGGCTTGCCAGGCTTCGCGTGGCTCTGAGTGATAGTCGCTTCGGCGAGTGTCGCCACCGCCGTGACCTGGCAGCGGGCCGGCGGTTCGTCCCCGACACGGGTGAAACAGCCCTGCCCCTTGGCGGCGTAGGTGACGCGATTCGTACTCGGCTCCGAGACCACGCCGACCACCGACTCGCCGCCGACGGTCAGGCCGATCATCACCGAGAACTCGCCGTTCTTGATGGCGAACCCCTTGGTGCCGTCGATGGGATCGACGACCCAGGTGCGGTCACGGCCGGTGGGCGCGCCGACCAACCCGTCGGTGGCTTCCTCGGCGCACATGCCGTCTTCGGGGAACGCGGCGCGGAGGTGCGTCAGGATGATTTCCTGCGCGCCCTTGTCGGCGTGGGTGCTGATGTGGGCCGGGGCGTTCGGGATGGCGACGAACGTGAGGTACTCAGCGGCGACGAACCGCGCGGCCGCGTCGGCGGCGGCCAGGGCTTCCTGCAACTCGCGGGCGAAGGACATGGGATCGGATTCCGAGGGCGGTGGGAAAACCGCCATTGTACCCGGCCCTTTCATTCCTGCGCAGTTCACTTCTTCGGCGGGGCCGGGGGCACCGGTGGGGCCGGAGTGGGCGTCTTCGGCGGGGCCGGAGGTACCGGTGCGGGGGCCGGGGCGGGCGGGGCCGGGGGCTTCAACCGATCCAGGCTCGCCTTCGCGGTGGTGAACTCGGCCTGCACCGCGTCGAACGCGGCTTTCGCCGGCGCAGCGCCCGCCGCTGCCGCGTCCGCCGCCGCCTTCGCGGGGGCGACGGCCGCCTGCGCCGCCGTCAGCATTTGCTGGATCACCGGCGGCTTCTTCGCCGCTTCCACCTGCGCGGCGGCGGCACCCGTGGCGGCCTTGACGACGGCGGCGTACTTGTCGCTCGCGGCCTTCAGCGCGGCGGCGTTGTCGGCGTTCGCCTTCTTCGCCGCGTCGAGTTCGGTTTGCACCACTTTCGCGTACTCGGCCGCCTTCTTCGCCGCCTCGGCGAGGTGCGGGTTCGTCGGCACCTTCGCGGCCTCCGCCTGAATCTCGGCGGCGGCCTTGCCGAAGGCGGTTGCCGCGACCGCCTTCGCCTGCTCGGCCATCGCCAGCATCGGTGCGGCGGCGGTGTACTTGTCCACTTCCGCCTTGGCCGGGGCGACGGCCGCGTTCGCCGCGTTCGCCGCGTTCGTGGTGTCGGTCACGGCCTTCTGCGCCGCGGGCAACTCGGCCGTCAACTTGGCGACATTGGCATTCGCGGCGGCGTAGGCCGCTTGCGCCTGTTGGTTCTTCAAGTTGGCGGCATCGAACCCGGCCTGTGCCGCTTTCAATTTGGCGTCGGCGGCGGCGAACGCCGTCTCGGCCACCTTGATGCGCTCGGCCACCGGCAGCGGGTTGGTGTCGGCGGAGACCAACAACTTCGCATCAGCGACGTTCCACGTCTTCAGCACCCCGGTCCAGTCGCCGGCCACCACGCGGGTGTCGTCGTGGGTGAACGCCACTTGCAAGCCGAGGTCGGTGAACGCCTCGAACTGCTTCTGCAACCCGCCGTTGCCGTCCCACACCTTCGTCACCTTATCGCGGCCGGTGGACGCCAGCCGGCCGTCGTGGGCGTACTTCACCGCCTGTGCCCCGCCGCCGTGCGCGGGCCAGTTCTTGATCATCCCGCCGTTCTCCATCTCCCACAGTTTGATCGTCCCGTCCTCGCTGGCGCTGGCCAGGGCGTTCGAGTCGGGCCGCCAACTGACGTCGGAGATCATCGCCGTGTGATTGCGGAGGGCGTGGAACTCGCGGCCGGTGTTGGCCTCCCAGATGAACAGGCCGCCGTTGCGGTCGCCGGTAGCCAGTAGTACCCCGTCGGGCGAGAACTCGACGGCCGTCACCCAGTCGGTATGCTTCTTGATCTCGTGCAACACCTTGCCGTCGGCGGTGGCGTACACGCGGATGAGTTTCGACGGCGACCCGACGGCGATCATCGTCTGATCCGGGCTGATGTCGGCGGCCATCAGCGCGTCGGTTTCGATGCCGACTTCGGTGACCTTCTCGCACGTCTCGACGTTGAACAGCACCGCCTTCCCACTGGCCCCGCCCCGCCCGCCGGCCGCCAGCAGCAGTTTCGAGTTGCGGCTGAACTTCAAGTTGTTGATCTGCCCGTGTTCGAACGGCAGCGCGCCGAGGAAGTCGCCGGTGTCGGTGTTGAACAGCAGCACCTGCTTCTGCCCGCCGACGGCGAGCAGTGGTGCCCACGGGCTGGCCGCCATCGCCAGCACCGCCCCCGGTCGTCGGGCTTGGACGAGCGGGTCGGGCTTCAGCTTGCCGGCCGCCGGCATCGGCGGCGGACCTTCGGGCTTGCCCTTGCTCACCCCTTTCAGGCTGATGTCGATCTTCGGCTTCGCCGGCATAACCGCCTTGCTGCCGGCGTTCTCGCGGGCACCCTGCGCGATCCACTCGGACAGGATGGCCAGTTGCGCGTCGGGAATCTTGTCGCCCTTCGGCGGCATCTTCGGCTCTTCGGTGTGCGCGGTGAGTGTATACAGACGCGACTTGCCGGTGTCGCCGGGTGTGACGACATCACCCGACGACCCGCCTTGTTTGAGCGCGACGAACGTGGCGACGTTCAGGCCGCCCCGCTGCTTGTCGTTGCCGTGGCAGGTGACGCAGTGCTGCTTGAAGATGGGCAGCACGTCCTCGTCGTAGGTGGGCTTCTTCGGGTCGGCGAACGCCGGCACCGAACTGACGACGACGGCGAGCAGGGCGAAGCGGTGCATATTCGGGGGGCCTCGAAAAGCGTGAGTACCAAGGGTTCCAGGGGCTTCCGCCCCTGGTCTATATTGGGTTCCACCCGTCATTCCCACATGTGGGCCTCGTCCAGTTCCAATCCGTGGGCCAAGACCAACTCGCGGAACTCGTCCTGGAACGACTGGGTCTCGTGGTGTTCTTTCTGGTGGGCGATGTACTGACCAACCACATCCAGCATCGACGGACTCACCGTGAAACATCCGTATCCGGTCTGCCAAGTGAAACCGGCGTCACCCGACTGGTGCCGCCACAGGGATGAGTTCGTCTTGATGTCCCGCACCATGTCCGCGACGCACACCGTTGTTGGCCATCGGATCAGCAGGTGGACGTGATTCTCGGTGCCACCGCCGATGACCAACTCCGCCTTCCGGTTCCGCACGATGCCGCCGATGTCCGCATACAAGTCGTCTTCCCACGCCGGTTGGATCAACGCGGCGCGGTGCTTGGTGCTGAACACCACATGGAAGAACAGGCGGGTGAAGGTCTGCGGCATCGTCGATCACCCTCCGCGTTCGCCGGCCCCTCCGGGGCGGGGTGGGGGAACCCAGGCCTCACGGCCCGGGCTACGCCGGCCGGTCCCTCCGGGACGAGGAGAAGACCGGCCCCATATTTTCTTCGCCGCGGAGCGGCCGTCGGACGTAGCCAGGGGCGGAAGCCCCTGGACTTCATTCAGTGGTTGAACATGAACTCTCGCGAGTTCAGCACCGCCCAGAAGACGTCTTCGAGCGTCTGCGGCTTGTTCGCGCTGGCGTCCACGGCCGCCAGCAGTTTCTTGAACTCCTCCGGCGTCGGCGGGCGGCTCAGCGCCCGCACGTAGATCGTCTCGATGATCTGCGGGGCGGTCTTCTTCTCTTGCAGCATCGTGGCAATCATCTTTCCTTGTTGAATCTTCGGCGCGACGGTGTCGCCGTTCATCAGGTGCAGGCTCTGGCTCAGCGTCGGTTCCAGCCGCACCTCGCACGAACACACCGTCTCCCGCATCGGCCGGCCGAAGGTGGTGAGGAAGTAGTTGCTCGTCTGCCCGTCGGCGATCTGCACCGCGCGGGCCCCCACCGGCAGGCCGGGGAACTTGTTCTTGGTGTCCGTCACCTGCGTGATGATGTCCAGCATGGTTTCGGCGCGGATGCGGCGGATCGGCCCGCGGGCGAAGTTGCGGGTGTCGCCCTCGTTGCTCTTGTTCGGCTGCGTCGAACGTTGGTACGTCGCGCTCGTACAGATGTCGCGGACCAGCTTCTTGAAGTCGTAGTTGTACGCGGTGAACTTCTTCGCCATTTCGTCGAGCAACTCCTGGTTGGACGCCGGGTTGCTGATCCGCACGTCGTCCACCTCGTCGATGATCCCCTGGCCGAGGAAGTGCGCCCACACCATGTTCGACAGGTTCTTGGCGAAGTACGGGTTCTGTGGGCTGGCCAGCCACTCGGCCAGCACCACCCGGCGGTCCTTCCCGGCCACGTCCGGCTCGGCCCCGCCGAGGAACTTCGGCTTCATCGGCCGCCCCTTCACCGGGTGGTTGATCTCCCCGCCGCCGCCGTTGAACACGACGACCTCGCGGGGGTCGTCGGCCGTCTTGCGGCCGATCTGCGTGAAGAACGAGGCGAACCCGTAGTAGTCGTCCATCGTCCAGAGGTCGAACGGGTGGTTGTGGCATTGCGCGCATTGCACCCGCATGCCCATGAACACCTGCGCCACGTTCTCCGTCACCTTGATGATGTCCCGCTCGATCTGGTAATAGTTCGTGGCCGGGTTGTTGAACGTCCCGCCGTTCGCGCCGAGCAGTTCCTTCACCCACTGGTTCGTCGGCACGTTCTTGGCGATCTTGTCTTGCAGCCAGCCGTAGTATTGCAGCATGGCCTTCTTGCTGACTTCGTTCGACGAGCGGATTTGCAACAACTCCGCCCACTTCAACACCCACAGTTCCGAGAACTCCTTGCGATCCAGCAGTTCATCGACGAGCAGTTCCCGCTTGTTCGGCAGGCTGGACACCATGAACCGGGCGTACTCCTCCTCGGTGGGCAGTTGCCCCAACACGTCGAGGTACACGCGGCGGAGGAACGTCGGGTTGTCGCACAGGCCGCTCGGCTCGATCCGTAACTTCTTCAACTTGTCGTTGACGAGGGTGTCGACGTAATTGTGTTCGGGGGTGGCGGGCCAGGTGAATTGCAGCCCCTTCGGCAGCGTGATGACCGGCACGCCAATCGTGTACGTGTGGAAGCGGGCCATGATGAACGCCTCGCCCCGCTCGCCGGCCGTCACCACGCCGTCGCCGTCCGGGGCGATCTTGGCGGCGGTCTCGTTGTTCGTCAGGAAGAGGGTCAGGGTCGTCACGTCGCGGTCGGTGCCGTCGCTGTACTTCGCCCGCACGACGACCCGCTGCTTCTCGCCCGCGCCGTCCAACACCGCGCGGGGCGGGAACACCTCGATGCCCGTCGGCTGGGCCACGGTCGGCGGGTCGAGCGGGGCGTCGGCTTCCAGCCAGCGGGTGATGGCGTTCGAGTATTCGTCGCCCTCGCTGAGTTTCTTGCCGCCGGTGTGCGGCACCTTGCCGTTGGTCTTCTCCAGCAGCAGCGAGTCGGCCGGGATGGCCAGGTTGATCCGCCGGCCGTTCATCTCGCGGGTGAGGCGGAAGTGGTCGCCGTCCGGGTCGAACCCGAACAAACTCAGGCGGAACCCGTCCTTCCCGCGGGCCGCCCCGTGGCACCCGCCCTGGTTGCACCCGCTCCGCATGAATACTGGCATGACGTCCAGTTTGAACGAGATGGGCCGTTCGACCGTGGCGTTCACCACTTTCACCGGCACCTTGACGGTCTGCCCGGCGTGCGCGACGACCAGTTCCGTCGCCCCGTCGGCGACCGGCCGGACGACGTTCTTCTCCAGCTTCGCCAGCGCCGGGTTGGCGAGGCTGATTTGGGCCACGTCGGTCACGTCGCGGGTGATGCCGTCGGGCTGCGTCAGTTGGACGATGAACGACTGCCGATCGCGGGCCGTTTCGAGGTTCACGTCCGGCGGGTACACGGCCAACTTGACTCCGGCCGGTTGGATCGGCAGCGGCGCGGGCGGTTGGGGTGCGGGTGGCTGCGCGGCCGGCGGTTGGGCCGACGCGAGGGCGGCGAAGAGCAGGGCAAACGCGGTCGAAAGCGGGCGCATGTCAAACCTCATGCGGTG
>JBBRUO010000250.1:0-8180 GCA_038247725.1 Gemmatales bacterium | reverse complement strand
TGGTGCGGGGTTTGGCAATTTGGTGTCGGCGGGGCCCTCCCGCTTGCTCACTTATTGGATGGTGGCCCGCACCCGCGGTGTGCGCACGACCTTCCCGCCGCCGCCGACCGGCCACCTCACCCCAGCTTCACCACCTCGGGTGGGGCGAACCACACCGGCGCGGACGTCGGATCCAGGGCGGCGGACGGGCCGACACCCGCCCGCACCGTGGCCAACAGCGGGCTGTTCGCGCGGGTGCTGACGACGACCCGCGCCGCGTGCCGGTTCTTCCGCACGGCCGGCGGCACCACCAGCGACACCGTCGGCGTGCCGATCACCTCGGCCAGGGCCGCGAACTCGGCCCGCACGAACGCCGGCGTCCCCGTCCCACTCACGTGCGTCGGCGTCTGGCCGGCCACCACCAGCGTCAGCCGCCCGCCCAGGTCCGAGTGGACCCACGCCCAGGCCATCGACGTGGCCAGACTCAGCACCCATTCCAGTTTCAGCGCCGCCCGCCGGTCGGTCGGCACCGTCGGCACCCACGGCTCGACGATCAGTACCAAGTCGAGCGGGGCCAGGGCGTCGTACTCGCGGACCATGAGCGTGCCGCGACGGGCGGTCGTCTTCCAGTGGACATCACGGGGGCTGTCGCCGACGCGGTACGGGCGGACCCCCCGCACGTCGCCGTCGGCCGGCGCGTGGCGGGCGCTGGGCCGCGAGGTGCGGGCGTCGCCGGTGCCGGAGCGGACCATCCACCGCCGCATCTGCGTCACGTCGATGGTGCCGATGGGGGGCAACACCCGGATGCCGGACGGGTCGGTCAGCGGGCGGGTGAACAGGGCCAGCCCGAACGGGTAGCCGGACACCGCTTCGACGGCCGGCACCGGGTGGACGCCACGGCGATGGTACACCCGCTCCACGCTGGCCAGGGCGGTCTCCCCGCCGAGCAGGCCGGGCACGAACCACGACCGGGCGTCGGTCGCCCGCACCTCGCGGACAGTCACGGTGATCCACCGCTCGGCCGTGTTCGTCACCTCGGCGACGTGCGTCACCGGTTCGCCGGCGAAGGCCGGACCGTGTTCCCGGCGGACCACCCGCACCCGCCGCACCGTCCGCCACGCGATGACCGCGTTCACCAGCAGCAGCGCGCCCAACAGGTACGCCATCAGCAGCAGCAGGTTAATCGCCTTCATCACCCCGACGACGGCGAGCAGGCCGGCCACCACCGCCCACCAGAGCAGTTCCTTGGTGGGGGTGAACCGGGTGCGGGGGGGCATGGACGGCGGGGGCGAAGGGCGGGTCACACCGGCACCTGGGTGCGGGAGACGATGTCGGTGACGATGGACTCGGACTCGTTCCGCCCGCCCTGGTCCCAGGCCTTGGTCATCAGCCGGTGCGCCAGGCACGGCACGGCCAGGGACTTCACGTCGTCCGGGGTGGCGTACTGGCGGCCGGCGAGCAGGGCGGTCGCCTGCACCGCCCGGTAGAAGGCCAGCGCGCCGCGGATGCTCGCCCCCAGGGACACGTCCGGGTGGGCGCGGGTGGCGTCCACGATGTCGAGCAGGTAGTCCGCCACCGGCGGCTCCACCTTCACGTTCCGGCACGCCAACTGAAGCGCGACGATCTGGTTCGGCCGGAGCACCGGTGTCAGCTTCTCGACCGGCTCGCCGCTGCGGTGTTGCGTGAGGATCGCCCGTTCGGCCGCGCGGTCCGGGTAACCGACTCGCACCCGCATGAGGAAGCGGTCGAGCTGGCTTTCGGGCAGCAGGTACGTCCCCTCGAATTCGTAGGGGTTTTGCGTGGCCAGCACCAAAAACGGCGGCCCGAGGCGGCGGGTCACGCCGTCGGTCGTCACCTGCCGCTCGCTCATCGCTTCCAGCAGGGCCGACTGGGTGCGGGGGGTGGCGCGGTTGATCTCGTCGGCCAGCACCACCTCGGCGAATACCGGGCCGGGCTGGAACTCGAACTTGTTCTCGGTCGCGTTGAACACGCTGACGCCGAGCAGGTCGCCGGGGAGCAGGTCCGGGGTGAACTGGATGCGGCGGAAGTCGCAGTCGAGGCTGCGAGCCAGGGCCTTCGCCAGCAGCGTCTTGCCGACGCCGGGCACGTCTTCGAGCAGCAGGTGACCGTCGGCCAGCAGGCACACCACGGCCAGGCGGATCACTTCCGGCTTGCCCAGGAACACCCCCGCGACGTTCTCCCGCACCGAGTCCAGCAGGCGGGCGAGGTCGGCGGGCGGCTGCGGCTCCGGGGTCGGCAGGAAGTGGGCCGGCAGGTCGTCGGTCGGCATCGGTTGCCCGGCATCGTGAGGGGATTGAGGTGGCGGCATTCTAGTTACGCCCCCACCCCTGGGCGAGTTCAAACCGGCCTTTCACGAATGGGGTCGCGGTGCCGATGCGGCTCCCGCGAACGAGAAACGGGGAGGCTTGCGCCTCCCCGTTCGCCTTCAGATGCCACTCGCGGTCACTGCTCGCCGTAGAGGTCGTGGATCATCGGGTCGAGGCGGCGGATGTTCCGCTCCACCGCCAGGACGATGGTCTGCTCCTCCAGGCCGTCGGCGGAGGTGGCGATGGCCGGGTAGATCTGCCGGCTGTCGAGCAGGTTCAGCCGCATGGTGAACGACCCGTCCGGCCGCAGCGGGACCGGCTCGTTCTGGATCATCACCGTCGCCGAAGGGTCGGTGCGGCCGAACACGATCAGGCTGGCGTCGATGTCGAAGAAGAACTTCTTCAGTTTGCCGGGGGCGGCCCCCGCGCCGAACGCCCCTTCCTTGGTCGGCCGGCGGAACTGCTCGTCGAGCAGTTCCTTCAGTTGCGGCGGGCCGTGGGACGATTCGAACCCGGTGGACATGGCCAGGATGCGGTCGGCGTCGGTCTGGTCTTTCACCTCGGCCGCCCACCCGTCGTCCATCACCTCGCTGGTGCCGGCCTTCGGCGGCGTCACCGCGTTCGACCGCGCCAGCACGTGGAACTGGCCCCGCTTGGACAGGTAGCCGATGTCCGCCCGGTAACTGCGGGGCGGCTGCGGCACGTCGATGTACCAGTGGTTGCACCCGCCGTGGATGGCGATGTCCCGCACCGGCAGCGAACTGGTACTGGTCGTGTCCAGCGAGGTGACGTCGTACAAGCGCATGATCGGCTTGGCCGAGTGCCAGTCGAACCCCAGGGCGGCCTCGGCCCGCTGCACCGACTGTAACGACAACTCCCACACGGCGTGGACCCAGTGCGGGTCCGGCACCATCAGGACGATGCGGTCCTTCACCGTGCCGGGCTTGTTGCGGGCGGAGATGTCCTTGTCGGCCGGGATGGTCGGCTCCGGACGGCTGGTCTTGGACGCCGGCAGGGAGGTCGGCTTCGGCGCGGCGGGTTTGGCCGCCGGCTTGGTCGCCGGGCGGGCGGCGGGGCCGTTGGCCGGCGCGGACTTCGCGGCCGGCTTCGGCGCGGGCTTGGCGGCGGCCGGTTTGGCGGCGGCCGGGGCGGCCATGGGTGTCGTCTTGGGGGCGACCCGCGGCGGCTTGGGCGCGGTCTTCTTCGCGGAGCTTCGGGGGGCCGGCTGGGACGACCCGCGCGACGGCTTCGCGGCCGGACGTGGGATCGGCTTCGCGCCCTTCTTCGAGGCGGCCGGGCGGGACGACTTCGTAGACATCGCGAACTCTCCCTCCGTCGGCGTGCGGCGGAGTGGGGGGCGTCCGTGCGGGGGTTGGGTAGCAGTGGTTCCAAGCCGCGCGGAGCGGGTTCGGAACGATCCGGATGGAAAACGGGCGACACGGGAGTCGCGCGAGGAGTGTCCGGGCCGGGCGAGGGGAGGGACGCCGTAAAGACCGTCTCTCCAGACTGATACTAGAAATCTATTGAAATCCGACCCCGAAAGTCAACGTGACTTCGGTATTAATGACAGGGTTTGCCCCGTTTTCCCGCCATTGCACCGGTTGCGCCAGACGCGCCGGGGAAAGCGGGGTAATTGCCGCGGGCGACGCTTGTGAAAAATTTCACGAATACCCCGTTGCCAAATCAATGGCGGGTTTCGTACATCAAAAGTATCGCAAACTGGCCCCGAACGGACCACGATGGTCGCCACTCGGTCAACCTCGGCTCGCCGACCGCACGATGGCCTTCCCGCTGCTATGCCTGATTGGCGGGACGCTGGCCGTGCTGGCGGGGGTCGTGGCGTTCGTCGGCGGTGAAGCGGTGACTCCCGCGATCCTGGCGGTGGCGATCACCCTCCCGCCGGCCGTGGCGACACTGCTAGCCGTGGTGAAAGTGTCCCGCCGCTGGCCGCACGCCGGGCCGACCGTCGTGATGGCCGGGACGTTCTTCCGGATGATCGCGGCCGTCGGGTTCGTTGCGGTGCTGAACGACCGGGCGACCGAACTCGGCACCACACCGACGGCCCTGGCCCAGTGGACGACGGGCTTTTACCTGCTGACGCTGGTCGCCGAAACGGGGCTACTGTACGGGATGTTGTCCCGACCGTCGGAGGGCACCGGGAATGAGCCGCCCGCCGGGTAATTCGGGCGGCGACGCCAAGAGTTTGGCCCTGATCTCCACTGCCGTGGCGCAGATGGTGGTGCCGATCCTCGTCGGCGTGTGGCTGGACGACCGCTACGGGTGGTCCCCCTGGGGCTTGGTGGCGGGGACCGTGCTGGGATTCGGCGGCGGGTTCGCGTCGCTGGTGTGGGTGAGCCGGAAACAGAACCGCCACGGCGGGACACCGCCTTCGGATACCTGACGTTATGCAGACCCTGACACCACTTTTCGCCGACGCCGTCGCCCACGTCCTGGACGAGTACTGGGTGTCGAACGTCGTCACCAAGTATCAGATCCTGGTGGTGGCGGCCGCGGCGATCGTGCTGCTGCTGATGATCCCCCTGGCGCGGAGGGTCTCGACCGGGGAACCGGTGCGGGGGCCGTTCTGGAACCTGCTCGAAGCCATCCTGATGTACGTCCGCGACGAGGTCGTCCGGCCGAACATTCATAGCGGGCACGACCACCACACCTTTCACAGCGACACGGAAGAGCACTCGCACGAGGCCGAGCGGGCGTACCGCGACCCGCAGCACTACCTGGCCGACAAGTACGTCCCGCTCATGTGGACGGTGTTCCTGTTCATCCTGACGTGCAACCTGCTCGGCATGATCCCGTTCCTGGGGTCGCCGACGGCGAGCATCAGCGTCACGCTCGTGTTGGCCGGGGTGATGTTCGTCGTCATCACCGGGTCCGCCCTGATGCGGCTGGGGCCGGTCGGGTACGTGAAGTCGTTCATCCCGGTGCTGAAGGCCGACAACCTGCCGATGCAGGTGTTCCTGACGGTGTTCATCGTCCCGCTGATCGCGGTGATCGAGTTCGCCGGGTCGATCCTGCGGGCCGGCATCCTCGCCATTCGTTTGTTCGCTAACCTGTTCGCCGGGCACGTGGCGCTGGGCGTCATCTTCGCCTTCGCCCTCGGCGCGAACGGGGTGCTGAACGCCGGCGGCGGGGTGGCGGCCGTGGTGCTGGGGACCGCCCTGAGCATGTTGGAACTGTTCGTCGCCTTCCTGCAAGCGTTCGTGTTCACGCTGCTCAGCAGCATCTTCCTCGGCATGCAACTGAACCCGGAACACTAAACCGGACCTTCCCCCACCGCCCTCAACACCGTAGTCAGGATCACTTGCCATGCGTCTGAAGAACCTCCTCGCCCTGGCCGCCCTCGCCGTCGTGTCGTTTGCCGCCCCGGCGCTCGCGGCGGACACGCCGGTGACCGAGACGGCCCCCGCTGTTGTCGCCGACTCGGGCAAGTCCGGCGCGGGCATCGGGGCGGGCATCGGGGCCGGTCTGGCCATCATCGGGGCGGGCATCGGCATCGGGCTGGTCGGCTGGGCCGCCCTGTCCGGCATCGCCCGCCAGCCGGAAGCGGCCGGCAAGATCCAGGTGAACATGATCGTCATGGCCGCGCTGGTGGAAGGGGCGGCGATCATCGCGCTGCTCGTCATCTGCTTCGCGCTGGTCGGCAAGGTCTAAGCGGTTCCCCAAACACGACGCCACCGGTTGGGAGAGTTCACCCATGACCGCCCTGTTCGCCGCCGAGACCGCCGCCAACCCGCTCGCCCCGGACTTCGTGACGATGGGCGTCACGCTGGTGGTGTTCGTGCTGCTGCTGACCATCCTGTACGTCACCGCCTGGGGGCCGATCCTGGCCGGGCTGCGGAAGCGGGAGGCCGGCATGTTCGCCGCCCGCGACGAGGCGGCGAAGGTGAAGCACGAGGCCGAGGAGCTGCGGACGAAGTTGCAAGCCGAGTTCGCGCAGGCCAACGACCGCATCCGGGCCATGATGGACGAGGCCCGCAAGGACGCCGACGCCCTGAAGGCGTCCGAGCGGGAAGTCGGCAAGAAGGAGGCGGCGACCGAACTGGACCGCGCCCGCCGACAGATCGCCGCCGAGACCGAGGCGGCGATGGATTCCCTTCGCAAGCAGGCAATCGAACTGGCCGGGCTGATGGCCACCAAGGCCGTCCGCCGTAACCTCGACCTGGGCGACAAGCAGGCGCTGCTCAACGAGTCGCTGGCCGAGTTGAAGCAGACCGTGAAGGCGTAACGCGCATCGGCTTTGTTCCTCTCTCCCCTGGCGGGAGAGGGGGACCAGAGAAGACAAAACCATGACCACCGCCGCACACGACACCGTTTTCGAAGCCACCGGCGCGCGGGGCCGGCTGGCCCGCGTGTACGCCGAGGCGCTGCTCGCCTCCGCCGCGAAGGCCAATCAGGCGGACGACGTGGGCGGGGAGCTGTCCGCCGTCGCCGCCGACCTGCTGGCGAACAACCCCCGCGTCGTCGCTTTCTTCGACAACCCGACGGTGAAGCGGCAGGCCAAGTTCGACGCCCTCAAGGCGGCCTTCGGTAACGCCCAGAGCGGCACGTCGCTGCTGTTCCGCAAGTTCCTCGGCGTGCTGCACGCGAACAGCCGCCTGGGGCTGCTGCGGGACATCGCCACCGCGTACCGGGCGTTACAAGACGCGGCCGCCAAGCGGGTCCGCGTGACCGTCCGCTCGGCCACCGAACTGACTCCCGAACAGACCGAGGCGTTGACCCAGAGCCTCGCCGACACGCTGAACCAGACCCCGATCCTGCGGGTGACCGTCGAGCCGGAGTTGCTCGGCGGCCTCATCGTGCAGGTCGGCGACCGGGTGTACGACACGTCGGTCCGGTCCCGGCTCGAAACCCTCCGCACCCACCTGATGACGAGCGTACCCCATGTCGTTCAAGCCTAACGTCAGTGAGATCGCGTCCGTCCTCGAGCGGCAGATCGCCGAGTTCGGCCAGCAGACCGACGTGAAAGACACCGGCCGGGTGCTGGAGGTGGGCGACGGCATCGCCCGCGTGTACGGCCTGAGCGCCGTCATGGCCGGCGAACTCGTGGACTTCCCCGCCGCCGACGTGAAGGGCCTCGCCTTCAACCTCGAAGAGAACTCCGTGTCGGTCATCATCCTCGGCGACTACCTGAAGGTCCGCGAGGGGATGGAGGTCCGCACGACCGGCCAACTGTTGAGTATCCCGGTCGGCCCGGAGATGATCGGCCGCGTCGTCGATCCGCTCGGCAACCCGGTGGACGGCGGCCCGCCCATCCTGGCCAAGCGGACCCGCATGGTGGAAAGCGCCGCCCCCGGCGTGGCCGACCGCCAGCCGGTGAAGCAGCCGCTCCAGACCGGCATCAAGGCCATCGACGCCATGACCCCGATCGGCCGCGGCCAGCGGGAACTGATCATCGGCGACCGCAAGACGGGCAAGACGCAGATCGCCATCGACACTATTCTCAACCAGAAGGAAGAGAAGGTGATCTGCGTATACGTGGCGTGCGGGCAGATGGAATCGAAAGTGGCCGCCGTCGTCGAGAAGCTGAAGGCGATGGGCGCGATGGATTACACCTGCGTCGTCGTCGCCTCGTCGTCCGACTCCGCCCCGCTGCAATACATCGCCCCGTACGCCGGCACCGCCATCGCCGAGTACTTCATGTACGAGGAAGGCAAGGACACGCTGGTCGTGTACGACGACCTGTCCAAGCAGGCCGCCGCGTACCGCCAACTGTCGCTGCTGGTCCGCCGCCCGCCGGGCCGCGAGGCCTACCCCGGCGACGTGTTCTACTGCCACAGCCGGTTGCTGGAGCGATCCGCGAAGCTGGCCGAGAAGTACGTCATCGTGCCGGAGTCGGCGAAGGACGCGGACGTGACG
>JBBRUO010000249.1:0-8196 GCA_038247725.1 Gemmatales bacterium | reverse complement strand
TATTGGGACGGCGACCGCCGCTACGGCTACGGCGGGTACAAGTATGACGGCCGCTGGGAGACCGTCGCCCGCACCCTGAACGATGAATACCAGTTGCCCGCCGACGCGAAGATTCTCGACGTCGGCTGCGGCAAGGCGTTCCTGCTGCACGACTTCACCACGGTGATCCCCGGTGCCCGCGTGCGCGGGTTCGACGTGTCCGAACACGGCCTCGCCACGGCGAAGGAAGAAGTCCGCGAGAAACTATTCGCCCACGACGCCGCCAAGCCGCTGCCGTTCGCCGACCAGGAGTTCGACCTCGTCGTCAGCGTCAACGCCCTGCACAACCTGCCGATTGAAGACCTCGTGCCGGCACTGCGGGAGATCCAGCGGGTCGGCAAGCGGGCTTATATCTGCGTAGAAAGTTTCCGGAATTCGGAGGAGTTGTTCAACCTCCAGTGCTGGGCGCTGACGTGCGAGTCGTTCTACCGGCCGGAGGGCTGGGAGTACGTGTTCGGGTTGGCCGGGTACACCGGCGACTACGAGTTCATCTACTTCGAAGCGCCGGAAGCGAAGTAATCGGAATCGTCGCCGCGAGTTCACGAGCGTATTCGGTTTTCCCACTCGTGAACTCGCGGCGACGATGTTGGGAACCACCCCCAGGATGCGGAACCGCCCATGACCACCATCGCCGCCGACGCCAAGACGAAAGAGGCGCAGTACCAATTCGAGCTGGACATCGCCCGCGAGAAGGGGTTCGCCCGGTTCGGCATCATGAGCAACCAGACGTGGCGGGACGACCCCCGCCGACTGGTGTTCCTGCTGTCCCGGTACAAGTTCGTGTCGAAGATGCTGGGCGGGAAGAAGCGGGTGGTGGAGGTCGGCTGCGCCGACGCCTTCGGCACGCGGCTGGTGATCCAGGCCGGGTGCCACGTCACCGCCTGCGACTTCGACCCGGTGTTCATCGCCGACGCCCAGGACCGCATGGCGAAGGAAGGCTGGACGGCCGACACGGTGGTCCACGACCTGCTCACCGGCCCCGTGCCGCCGGCCGACTTCGACGCCGCGTACAGCATGGACGTGTTCGAACACATCGACCCGAAGCACGAAGACACGTTCGTCGGGAACGTCGCCAAATCGCTGACCGCCGCCGGGGTGGCGATCATCGGTTCGCCGTCGCTGAACTCCCAAACCTACGCCTCGCCGGCCAGCAAGGAGGGCCACGTCAATTGCAAAACGGGGAACGACTACAAAGCGGTGATGGAGCGACACTTCTCGAACGTGTTCCTGTTCAGCATGAACGACGAGGTGGTCCACACCGGCTTCTACCCGATGGCCCACTACCTGCTAGCCCTGTGCGTCGGCCCGCGGACGTGACCATCCCGCGCCCGTCGTGGCTGGCCCGGTTGAAATGGACGGTGGCGACCCGGTTGCTCGCCCTGCCCGGCGGCAAGGTGGCGGTGAAAGCCGGCCGCGCGGCGCTGTCGCTCGGCCGCGGATTCAGCGTCGGCGGCACCCGGCGCGAGGCCCACGACCACATCCTGATGGGGCGGCCGGACCTGGCCCTCGCCGCCCACGACAAAATCCTGGCCTGGTACCCGCATGACCTGGCGACGCGGTTGGCCCGCGTGCAGTCGCTGCTCCGCCTGGATCGCGTCGCGGAGGCGCGCGCCGAGTGCCTCTCCGTCCTCGCGCAGCCGGACCTCGCGCACGCCCTGACGGTGTTCGCCAACTGGCGGCTGGCCGAGTGCGAGTGCCGGCTGGGGCGGATCGACGAGGCGCTTCGGCTGACCGGGTGGGCGGACGAAGTGGCGTCTCGCTTCAACCTCGCCGAACTGATGATCAACGACTACGCCGACTTCGCGGCCGCCGACGCCCTGTACGCCGACACCGAGCGGTATCAGCGGGAGCGGCAGGCGTGGTTCGGGCCGGGGCTGGCGCGGACCCGCTTCTACCCCGCCGACTGGGTGCGGCTGATCGGGCACATCGGCCTCCTCGACCTGTGCGTGAAGGCACACCGGCTCGGCTGGGCCACGGCCGACCGGCTCGTGTTGGCGGCCCCGCCGAAACTGGTGGCGAACGCCCACTTCCTCGATTACCTGCGGCCGTTCTTCGAGGTCTCGACCGACCCGATGGTCGCCAACGTGGCCGAGCACCTCGGCCCCCGCGTGGCCTGCCGCGTCCACCTGCCGGACGGCACCGCGCCCTACTTCTGCGAAGGGATGGGGGCGATCCAGGAGCAGTGGGAACGGGAGAAGCGGCCGCCGCTGTTGACCCTCTCCGCCGCCGACCGCGCGTACGCCGACCAACTGTTCCGCGACCTCGGCGTCCCCGACGGCGCGTGGATCGTGGCCATGCACGCCCGCTCGCCCGGCTTCCACTGGGAGCGCGGCAGCCCGCACCAGGCGCACCGCAACACCGACATCCGCACCTACTTCCCGGCGATGGCCGAGATCGTCCGCCGCGGCGGGTGGGTGATCCGCCTCGGCGATCCGTCGATGCCGAGGCTGCCGCCGATGCCCGGCGTCATCGACTACGCGCACTGCCCGCACAAGAGCCAACGGGCGGACGTGGTGCTGTGCGCGAGCAGCCGGTTCTTCATCGGCTGCGCGTCCGGGTTGTGCCACCTGCCGGTGTCGTTCGGGGTGCCGACGCTGCTGACCAACTGGTGTTCGAACCAGTTACCGATGTTCGGCGGCGGCGACCGGTTCGTTCCGAAGCGGGTGCGGGAGCGGGCCACCGGCCGCGAGCTGAGCTTCGCCGAGATGCTCGACCCGCCCACCCGCATCGCCGCGTACTCCGGCACCCGGCTGATCGCCAAGGGCTTCGAGTGGATCGACAACACCGCCGATGAGATCCTTGGCGGGGTGCAGGAGATGCTCGACTCGCCGGCCCCGCCGAACGAGTGGGTGGCGGAGTACGACCGGCAGGCCCGCGCCACCGGGCAGGTGGGCTTCTCGCGGATCGCCAACGCCTTCGCCGCCAAGCACGCGGGACTGTTCAAGGGGTGAAGGGGTGCGACCGCCAGTCACCCCATCAACCGCTTCAGCGTTGCCACCGCGACCCGCGCGAACTCCGGGTCGTTGATGTGGCAATCCAGTTCAATTAGCTCGACGCCGTACACCCAGTTGCGGATGCTCTGGAACAGCGCCGCGTCCGCCTCCGGCCACCAGAACGGGCCGCCCTCGCGGTCGAGGGCGGACACTCCCCGCAGCGGCAGCAGGATCGCCGTCGGTCCCCTGGCGGCGCAGGCCTTTTCAGCGATCTCCTTGCCGAGGCGGTCGTTCTCCTCCGGCGTCGTCCGCATCAGCGTGACGGTCGGGTTGTGGTGGTGGAAGCGGCGGTCTTGGAACTTCGCCGGGACCGTCTCCGGCGGGCCGAAGTTGACCATGTCTAGCGCCCCGACGGAGATCACCTGTGGCACGCCCATGATCGCGGCAGCGGTCAGGCGATCCGGCCCGCCGGCCATCACCCCGCCGACCAACTCGTCCGCCAGTTCCGTCGTCGTGAGGTCGAGGACGCCGTTCACCAGCCCGTCGCGGATCAACTCCTCCATCGTCCGCCCGCCGGTGCCGGTGGCGTGGAACGTCAGCACTTCGAAGTCCGGTTCCAGACTCGCACGGCAAGCGTCCACGCACGGGGTGGTGACGCCGAACATCGTCGCAGTGATCACGCATCCGTCGGGGGCACTCTCGGGCGGTCGGGGGCGGCTGCGAACCATCCCGGCCATCGCGTCGGCGGCATTACTCAACACCAGCCGGCTGACGCGGTTCAGCCCCGCGATATCCACCACCGAGTGAAGCATCATGACGTCGCGGGTGCCGACGTAGGGCCGCACGTCGCCGCTCGCCAGGGTGCTGACCATCACCTTCGGGACGCCGACCGGCACCGCCCGCATGGCCGCCGTGCCGATGGTGGTGCCGGCCGACCCGCCGAGGCCCAGCACGCCGGACAACTTACCCGCGCGGTGCAAGTCGGCGGCGAGTTTGGCGATGCCCTTCGCGGCGGCGGCCACGGCGGTTCCCCGGTCGTTCACCTTCGTCACCGAGGTGCCGGCGGCGGCGAACACTTTGTCCCTGGGAATGTCCGCGGGAAAGTACGGCGGGCCGACGGAACCGGCGTCCGCGACGATCACCGGCACCCCGGCGGCGGTCAACCGATCCCGGACGAATGCGGTCTCGACGCCTTTGGTGTCCAGGGTTCCGATCAAGAGTACGGCCACGGCAACTGCCTCCGACGCGGGCTGAAATTCCATGCTATGGTATGCCCGGACAACGGCCTTCCGGCAGAGGCAGTCATGCGCGCGTTCGCCATTCGGGTGTTGAGGAACGGCCTCCCGGTCGCGGTGCTGCTCGCCGCCGTGGGCTACGGCATGGCCCAGATGGCGGAGATGATGGCCGGCCGGTCGCCGCGGCCGACGCCGGGGCACGTCCCGGAGTTGAGTACGCACCTCGAATACCGGTTGCCGCTGACGATGGCCGCGTGGGGGTTGGGCCTCGTGGTCGCACTTGAGGCGCTGTTCAGCCTGTGGCGGCAACCGGTGCCACCGGCGAGCGAGGGGAAACCGCTCCCGCCGATGGACGAGGCCGAGCAACTGCTGCTGAGGCTACTGGAAGAAGCGGACGCGGCCGAACGCGCGCGGTCGATGCCCAGTGCCGCCGATCCGACGCCCCCGCCGCGTGGGGTTCCCGCGGTCCCCCCGGCGGAGGCAGTCACGCCTTGATTCACCCGGCATCTCACCACGTCCGCACGCGGATCACATCGGCCAACATGGCCACGGCCGCGTCGTTGTGCCAGTCCCACGGGACGATCAAGTCGGCGTGCTGGCGGGACGGTTCGACGAACTCGGCGTGCATCCGCCGCACCGTCGTCAGGTACTGGTGCCCGACCTCGGACACGTTCCGCCCTCGGCCGCCCTGGTCTTCCGGCAGCACGTCCCGCACCATCCGCCGCAGCAGCCGCAGGTCGGCGGGCGTGTCCACGAACACCTTCAGGTCCAACTGCCGGCGGATGTCGGGCAGCGCCAGCACCAGAATCCCCTCGACGATCACCACCGGGTTCGGGGTGAGTACGGTGACACCGGCCGTCCGCGTGGAGTTGGCGAAGTCGTAGGTCGGGCACTCGACCGGCAACCCGGCTTTCAGGTGGTCGAGATGCCGGAGGAAGAGGGCGGTGTCCAGCGCGTCCGGGTGGTCCCAGTTGTCGGCCGCCCGCGCGTCCGCCGGCATGTCGTCCCGGTCGCGGTAATAGGCGTCGTGTGGGAGAACGGTGAGGCTGCCGCCGATGTCCAGTTGTCGGAGGCGGTCCACGAGGGTGGATTTGCCGGACCCGGTGCCTCCGGCGATTCCGAGGGTGAACATGGCTCGATCCGGGGCGAGGGAGTTTGGAGGGTCTGCGGAATTGTAGGGGGCAGGGAACTGTCCGTGTCGCGGTTCAAACGGGGCGGGGAGTCCCGGCAAACGGCGCAACCGGTGCCGATTATCCGCTCGCGGCGGATTGCCGCTCTCGCGCCGTCTTCGCCGAATCCCCGGATCGCCCGGTCGGGGAATGCCGATGACTCCGACGATGCCCTCACCGCGTCTCGGAGATTCCGCCGTGAAACGCCTACTGTTCCTCAGTCTAATGGTGGTTCCCGTCGCCGCGCTGTCGGCCGGCGATCCGGTGTCGGTGTACCCGCCGGTGCCGGGCGGGAGCTTGTCGCAGTCGCTCCCGAGCGTCATCAACGGCGGCCTCTCGACCGTTCCCACGGTGCCGCCGGTGATGGTCGGCCAGTCGAGTTGGGGCACCCCGGCGTTCCCGCCGAGTTGTCCGCCGCAATCGCGGTACGTCACGCCGGGGCCGGTGCTCACCCCACGGGTGGCGACGCCGTGCGACACCGGTTGCGGGTCACGCGGCAACCTCTTGCAGCGGTTGCGAGCGTGGCTGTGCGGCGGTCCCGGCCCGGCGATCCACCGGGGGTTGGTGTTCGCCCCGCCGGTCGCGCCGTTGCGCGAGTGGACGCCGACGGTCGGGTACGTCACGGCGAACGGCCCGGCCGGGTGGCCGAGTGGCTGCGACTCCGACGGCGGGCGACGGTTCCCGATGGGGCGGTTCGGCGGCCACGGCGTGTCGGACGCTCGCGCTCCCGCCGCCGGCCCCCGGCCGATCCTCATCCCGCTGCCATCCGGTTACGACTGTGCCGCCGGGTGCGGGCGGTCCCGCCCCGGCTTGCTCCGCCGCCTGCTGTCGTCCTTCATTCCTGGTTGGTTTTCCGAAGGGTGGACTTCGCCCCCCACGCTGATGACCGATTCCACCGTGACCGCGCCACAACCGATCTACGGCCCCGTCACGACGACTGAGCCGATGGTCGGGCAACCCGTCCCGGTCTCGACGGGTTTGACCGGCGGGTACCACTTCGCCAGCACGACAACGCCGACCTCGCCGATGGTGAAGATGAGCAACACGCCGACGGCTGCCCCCGTGCCGCTGACCGCCACGCAACCCTTCACGCGGCAGCGCTAGCGGGGCGTCACTTCTTCGTGTCGCCGGTCACGTTCCCGCCGCCGAGCGGGGGGAACAACTTCGTCCCGTTGGTCGCGCGGGGGGTGGCGGGGACGGCCGTCGGCGGGATGGTGTTGAACTCCCCCGGCGGCGGGAGTTGGTCGTCGCGCGTCGGCGGCGGGCCGATGATGATCGGATTGCCGGACGGGTAACTCGGGGTGGCCGGGAAGCCGCCACCCGGAAGCGGGTTGCTGTACGGGACGCCGGAGAGCGGCGACACGAACCGCCCGCCGCTCCGGCTCACCGGCTGACCGAAGGCGTCGAAGCCGCCACCGGCCGGGCGGGGCGGGGGCAAGGCGTCGTCGCACCCGCCCGGCGCGACCTGCCGGAACCGGTCCACCCCCTGGCGATCCGGGCTTGGGTCGCGGAGGCGGCCGAGCAATCGTGGGCGGTCGCCACACTGCTGGCAGCCGACGGCCGCCAGCAGGAGCAGGGACGACAATCGGCGAATAGTGGGAGTCATGGTGAGGCACCGGCCGGGACATCGGGGAGCCGCCGAACTTTAACAATTGTGGCGCGGTTGGGCCGGAATTCGTAGGGGTGGCTGGTGCGGATTGTCGTGATCGGCTCAGATCCCCGGCTCGCATCTCGCGCAATCAGCGGAAGACGCCGATTCGGCGTCTTCCGGGCCGCCGGAACAGCTTACCGAGACTACCAGTCGCGGTGGGAGACGGCCATTACCGCCAGTCCACGCTGCTCAGCGTGATGTGCCACTGGCCCGTCCCTTTCTCGCTCAGCAACGTCTTGTGGTTCTTGCCGTCGGTGTCACACACGCTCAGGTGCGATTCCGTCTCCCGCTCGTCGGGTTTCCCCGCTTCGGCCTTCTCCGCGTGAATGGTCCGCCACGTGTACGCGATCCGTTTCCCGTCCGGGGACCAGCAGAAGCCCTGAATTTCGGCGTTCAGCGGCACGTCCGGCACCTGCACCGCCTTCCCGCCGACGGGTTGAATGAACAGCCGAGCGTTCTCGGCAATCGGCCCCTCCGGCACCTTGGCCGGGGCCGGCAACCCCATGAATAGAACCTGCTTCCCGTCCGGCGACAGGCGGCCGTACAGGGCCAGGAGTTTCGGGTCGGTCAGGGTCGTCACTTCCTTCCCGTCGCGGCTGACCAGGCACGTCGCCGCCACCGGCTTCTCCCCGCTGAGGTCGGTGAACAGAGTCACGACCTTCTTCCCGTCCGGGGCGAACGCGGTAGCGATGTGGCCGGCGGGCAGCGGGATCGCGGTCGTCTTACGGCTCGCCGCATTAACAACGGTGGTGGTCACCTTCGGCGTACCGTCCTTCGGGATGCGGTCCTCGAACTCCGTCACCAGCAACTCCTTCCCGTCGGGGGACCACGCGACCATTTGCCCCGCCACTTTCAGAT
This sequence comes from Gemmatales bacterium, assembly GCA_038247725.1. Classification (GTDB taxonomy): domain Bacteria; phylum Planctomycetota; class Planctomycetia; order Gemmatales; family Gemmataceae; genus JALHQU01. The sequence goes on along the minus strand of JBBRUO010000249.1, from coordinate 311 downwards.
CGACCGGGTTCGCCCCGTTGGCGTCGCGCAGCATGACGGTATAGACCGTGGGCCGTCCCTCCGGCGGGAGGTCTTTCGGGTCCGGGAGGATGTGCGACAGGTACGCCACCGTGTTGCCGTCCGGGGACAGTTTCGGGTCTTGAATGCGCTCGAACTTCGCCAGCTCGAACAGCACCTTCTCGTTCTTGCCGTCGGCGTCCAGGATGACCGCCTGCTGCTGCCGCCACACCACCAGTTTGTTCACCGGCTTGACGGCCGCCTTCGGTCGCGGCTTCGGCACCGGCTGCGCCTTCGGCTTCGGCTCGTCGGCG
>JBBRUO010000248.1:0-8215 GCA_038247725.1 Gemmatales bacterium | reverse complement strand
CGCCGAGCGGCCCGACTCGCGTCGAGTTCAAACTCCCCGCTCTCGGCGAAGGGATCGATTCGGCCACCGTCGTGGCGGTGAAGGTGAAACCGGGCGATGTCGTCGCCGACGGCCAAGATGTCATCGACGTGGAGACCGACAAGGCCGCCATGTCGGTGGCGGTGGATGCCGCCGGCACCGTCGGTTCCGTGGCGGTGAAGGCCGGCGACAAAATCGCCGTCGGTGCCGTCATCCTCACGCTCTCCGGCTCCGCCGGCGAGAAATCGGCTCCAACGGCGACCTCCCCCCCGCCCGCCGCGTCCGCCGAGAAACCGGCTTCGCCCCCGCCGCCCGCCGCGCCGAGCGGCCCGACTCGCGTCGAGTTCAAACTCCCCGCTCTCGGCGAAGGGATCGACGCCGCGACCATCGTGACGGTGAAAGTGAAGGTGGGCGACGCCGTCACCGACGGGCAAGACTTGATCGACGTGGAGACCGACAAGGCGGCCGTGTCGGTGCCGACCGACGTGGCCGGCACGGTCGCGGAACTGCGGGTGAAGGCCGGCGACAAGATTCCGCCGGGCACCGTCATCGCCGTCCTCACGACGACCGCGGAAACGAAGACGCCAGCGGGCGACCCGCCGCCCGCTCCGGCCTCGGCTGCCCAGGCCCCGCAACGATCGGCATCCGCGACGCCCAAGCCCCAGACCGTTCCGTCCGCCAACGGAAAGAAAGACCTCACCCCGGCCGGCCCCGCCACTCGGCGGCTGGCCCGCGAACTCGGCGTCGCGCTGATGGAAATCGGCGGCAGCGGGCGCGGCGGGCGCGTCACGCTCGACGACGTGAAGACGTTCGTCCGCTCCGAGCGGACCTCCGGCAAAGGCGGTGGCGGCTCTTTCAGCGGCAGCGTGGTCAGCGCCTTCACCCTGCCGCCGCTGCCCGACTTCGCCAAGTACGGCGAGATCGAGAAGAAGCCGGCCAGCGGCATCCGCAAGAAGATCGCCGAGAACCTGACCGTCGCCTGGCGCACGATGCCGATGGTGACGCAGAACGACCTGGCCGACATCACCGACCTGGAAGCCGGCCGCAAGCGGATCGTGGACAGCCTGCCGAAGGGGGCACCCAAGATCACCTGGACGGTGCTGGCGGTGAAGGCCGTCGTCGCCGCGCTGAAGGAGTTCCCCCACTTCAACAGCAGCTACGACATGAACGCCGGCGAACTGGTCCTGAAGAAGTACTTTCACATCGGCATCGCCGTGGACACCGAACGCGGGCTGGTGGTGCCGGTCATCAAGGACTCCGACAAGAAGAGCGTCCGCGACATCGCCACGGAAGTTCAGACGCTCGCGGAGAAGGCCCGCAGCGGCAAACTCGCCATCGACGAGATGCGCGGCGGCACCTTCACCATCACGAACCTGGGCGGCATCGGCGGCACCAGCTTCACGCCCATCGTGAACTACCCCGAAGTGGCCATCCTCGGCATGTGCCGTTCGAACCTGCAACCGGTGGTGAAGGACGGGCAGATCGTCCCGCGCCTGATGCTGCCACTGAGCCTGACCTACGACCACCGCGTCATCGACGGGGCCGACGGCGCGCGGTTCACCACGCGGCTCGTCCAACTCTTCAGCGACCCCATGCGGCTGCTGATGGAGAGTTGAGCAACTGGCTCGTCCAATGACAACCGTCCGCCTCGCCCGTGGCAGCCGCCGACGGCGAGGCGGTTCGCTTTTCGGCGTCCGCCTCGAACCCGTGCGCCGCCGGAAGTATCCTTAGCGTCATTCCGCGTCCCGCCTTCCGAGTCCCGCGATATGTCCACGATCCGCACCCGCTTCGCCCCGTCGCCGACCGGCTACCTGCACATCGGCGGTGTCCGCACCGCCCTGTTCAACTGGCTGTTGGCCAAGCGGCACGGCGGGCAGTTCGTCCTCCGCATCGACGACACCGACGACAGTCGCAACCGCGCCGAAGCCGTCAAGCCGATCATCGACGGGTTCCAGTGGCTGGGCATGACGTGGGACGAAGGCCCGACCACCGACGGCAGTGGGGCCAGTTCCGGCCCACACGCGCCGTACTACCAGGGCCAACGGAACGACAAGTATATTGCCGCTGCGATGAAACTGCTGGCCGAGGGCAAGGCGTACCCGGATTACACCACGCCGGCGCAACAGGACGAGGCCCGCAAGCTGGCGGACCTGGCGCGCAAACCCTACGTTCACCGGGGCACCAACCGTGACGTGCCGGCCGAAGAGAACGTCCGCCAGTACCAGGCCAACCCCGCCCCACTACTGTTGCGGGTGGAGCCGGGCATGAGCGTGAAGTTCGTGGACGCCGTGAAAGGCAATCAGGACATCAGTACGGACACCATCCGCGACCCGATGCTACTGCGCGGGCCGAATGAGAACGGGTTGTGTCGGGCCGTATACAACTTCGCCACCGTCGTCGATGAGATGGACTTCGCCATCACGCACGTCGTGCGCGCGATTGAACACCTGAGCAACACGCCGACGCAGATCCTGATGTATGAGTCGCTCGGCGCGACTCTGCCGACCTTCGGGCATGTCCCACAGGTGAATTACAACGGCGAGAAGATGAGCAAGCGGAAGACGCCGAAGCTGAGCGCGGAGGAAATCTCCAAGTTGAAGGCGTGCGGATGGACGGACGCGGAGATCGCCGGCCGCGACGACCTCAATTTGATCGCGGTCGCGTATTACCAGGAAATCGGCTACCTGCCGGAGGCGCTGATTAACTACCTCTGTCGCCTCGGTTGGAGCATGGATGGCGAAACCGAGTTCATCCCGCTGCCGACGCTCATCGCCAACTTCAGCCTGGACCGCGTGACCGACGCGCCGGGCAACTACGACGCCAAGAAGCTGTTCTGGCTACAAGGCGAGTACATGAAGCTGGTGCCGACGCCGGAGAAGGTCGAGAGATGCGTGCCGTTCCTGAAGAAGGCGAAGCTGATCGGCGACACGCTCGACGACCGCACCCGCGACGTGTTGACGAAGATCATCGACGCCTCCGGCGACCGCATCAAGCTGTTCAGCGACGTGCTGGCGTTCGCCGCCCCGATCTTGAAGGCCGACATCGAGTACGACCCGAAGGCGCTGGACAAGGCGTTCAAGGACGCGAAGAACCCGAACGCCAAGGCGATGCTCGCCGAGTTCGCCGAGGTGCTGAAGGCGTTGGACCCGTTCGACGCGGCGACCACCGACAAGGCGCTGCACGACTTCATCACCGCCAAGGGGGTCAAGGCGAACGCGCTGGTCGGCCCGGTGCGGGTGGCCATCACCGGCGTGTCGGTCGGCTTCGGCCTGTTCGACACCCTGGCGATTCTTGGGAAGGAGGTCAGCGTGAAGCGGATCGCGGATGCGTTGGCGAAGGTATAGAATGCGGACACGACCGGAGGGCGACCCGATGACGACGACCGAACAAGTACAGCCGTCAGCAACCGTTTCGCGGGAGTTGCTCGCCTTCTTCGAGAAGTTGGTACACGGCAAGATTGAGGAGTGGGAGAAGTGGCGCGAACAGATTCTCCAAAACGGCGATTCCGACGCCTTGCATGATTGCCGAAACAAAATCGAAGCGGGACTTGCGTACGAGTTGGGAATACTCGACTATTGTCTCGCCCAAGCCGAACGACAACCTGAAGTCTTGCCGGCAGACATTCAGGCCCGCATGCTCTCACTGCGCGACCACCTCGCCACCCATTACAACTCGTTGTTCCCTCGCTGGCAGACGCTGGAAGATTTAGAGTGCATCCTGCTCGCCCCGCTGACGCCGAGCAAGGCACACATGGACATGCTCGTGGCGAACTACCCGCCGCCGCAGTCGTGGTTCGAGGAGTCGGTTGATCCGTTCGAGCCGGAGAAGGCGCAGTGAACGCCACGCTCCAGCAAGGACAAATCGTTCGCGCGACGATCCCAGACCCCCAAGGGCGGAACTGGAAACGTCGGCCGGTCGTGATTATCAGCGATGACGACCAAATCGCCGCTGGCGAGATCGACGTGATCGCCATCACAACCCAAGTGGGTTCCTTCCCATCCGAGGTGTCTGTCCCGCTCCCGTGGCAGCGAGGCGGACACCCTCGCACGACACTGAATCAGCCGAACGAGGCGATTCGCGTTTGGATAGCGCGGGTGACGGCGTCGGATGTGGAAACACCGAAGGGGCGAGTACCAATCGCCGAGATGACGCGAATTCTGGTAATTGTGTCAGCTCTGCAGGCACCTCCACCTCCTCCCACCCCGTCTGCTGGCCCGTGACACCGCCCGATCCGGCGTCGTGAGTGACGCACGCGGACACGTTGGGAAAGGTGTAGAATACATGACCGGAGGGCCAACCGATGACCGCGACGCATCCAAACCCACTATTCCAAGCCACCGCGCAACTGCCGGAGTTGCTCGCGCTGTTCGAGGTGGGAGTCCGCGCCACCATCGAGGAGTGGGAGAAACTGTGCAACGAAGGACTTCGCGCCGGGCAGTTGGAATCGTTACAGGAGTATCACGATTATCACGAGGGCGTCCTTTCCGGGTACCTGAAAATGCTGGACGGCAGTCTGCAACTGACCAGTCAGCATTCCGACCGTGACGCCGTCGAGTTGACCGCGCGACAGCACGCCTTGCGCGATCAGGTGGCGACGCACTACGCCACCTTCTTCCCCCGATGGCGGACGGTCGAAGACCTGGAAGACATCCTGCTCGCGCAACGGACGCCGAGCAACGGGCAACTCAAGGCGCTCGCGGCGAAGTCTCCCCCGCCGCAGTCGTGGTACGACGAGGTGTGGGAGGACGCACCGTGAGCGACGAACTCCGTCAAGGGCGGATCGTGTGGGCGGAACTGCTCGACCCACAGGGGCGCAACCCGAAGGTGCGACCGGCGGTCATCATCACGCCGACGACGGAGATCCGAGCGGACGACGACGTGATCGTCGTCGCGGTGACATCCCAGACGGATGCCGCACCGCCTGACGTGTGCGTCGAACTGCCCTGGCACCGCGACGGTCACCCCCGCACGAAACTGAACCGGCGAAACGTCGCCGTCTGCACATGGCTGGTGACGATCCCCGTCGCGGAAATCCGCTCGCTCGGCGGGCATGTGCCCACGCCCGAACTGTTGCGGATCATCGACATCATTGCCGCACGCAGCGCGGGCACGCCGCCGCCTGATCCGGCGTCGTGAGCGTCGCATCAGGGCCACCTTGGCGGCGGTATAGATCGTCAGTGGTTCGTCCGAGTCGAACGACCGCCCCACCGGCTCGTCTTCTTTCCGCCCCGCGCGCGGCTACACTGACCTAGCCGTCCAGGTTCCACACTTCGGAGGTTTCGCCATGCCTCGTCGCTTCCTACTCGCCCTGGCCGTCACGGCGGGCGTGACCGCCGCGCCGGTCGTCGCCGCGCCGGTGCCCGCCGCCAAGCCGGCCAACTCGCCGGTCACCAAGGCCCGCGCGGCGCTGGACAAGCCGATCACCGCCAAAGGCGACGCCAAGTCGTTCACCGAGACCATCGACCTGTTCAAGGACCTGACCAAGGCCGAGATCGCCCTCGATGTCGGCACACTCCAGATGATGGGCATGGACGCCAACCAACCGGTGGTGACGTTCAACCTGAAGGGCGCGAAGTTGAAGGACGCCCTGAAGGAGGCGTTCGGCCCGTTCAACCTGCGGTACGGCGTCACCGCCACCGGCATCGTCGTCTCCTCGGACGAGGGGATTATCGCCCGGCAACTCCGCGAGGTGGTGTCGGTGGCGGCCGACGGCCAGTCGCTCGCCGCCGTGTTGAAGGGGTTGGCCGAACAGACCGGGGCGAACGTGGTCATCGACCCCCGCGCGAAGAAGCTGGCCGACGAGGCGGTGACACTCCGCCTGGACGACGTGCCGCTCGAAGTGGCCGTCCGCCTGACCGCCGAAATCGCCGGGGCCAGCGTGGTGCGGATGAGCAACGTCCTGTTCGTCACCACCGAGGCTCGCGCCGACAAACTGCGGCCCGACGCCGACCGACCGGTCGGCCCGGTGCCCGTGAACCCCTTCTTCCCCGGCATCGACGGCGGGTTCGGGATCCCCGGCGGGATCGGCGGCCCCGGTGGCATCGCATTCCCGCCACCGCCGGTGGAAGCGGTTCCCGTACCCGCCGTGGACCCGGCCGTCCCGCCGCCTGCCCAGAAAGACGAGCGTACGGGTCGCTAGTCGCCACGCGGAATCAGGTATTCTTTCACTCACTCTCGTCGGGTCGCGCTCATGCTTCCAACGTTGCTCGCGGCCGTCGCCCTACTTTCCGGTACTCGGTCACTCGACCGCGACCGCGGCTCGACCGACTTCCCTGCGCGGCCCGCGGTCGTTCCGGTCGTAAAAGTCGCGCACATCCACCGGATGGCGTTCGACCTCCTCGGCCTGATGCCGGGGAAGGCCCAAGACGGGGCGAAGGTGTACAAGCAGGTGGTGCCGTCGGTGGTGTGGGTGCATTCCACCCGCGACCGCGGGCTGGCCACCGGCAGCGGCACCCTCATCGACAAGGAGCGGCGGCTGATCCTGACGAACTACCACGTCGTCCAGGACAACCCGAACGCGAAGGTGTTCTTCCCGGTGTTCCGCGACGGCAAGCCGATCGCCGAGAAGGAGTACTACCTCGCCCGCCGCAACCGCCTCGGCATCCCCGGCAAGGTGATCGCGCTGGATAAGAAGGCCGACCTCGCGCTCATCCGCATCGACGCCGTGGCGAAGGACGTGGAGGCGGTGCCGCTGGCCGCCGACAGCCCGGACAGCGGGGCGGACACGCACACCATCGGCAACGCCGGCGCGTCCGGGGCGCTGTTCGGGTACGTCAAGGGGACGGTTCGGCAGGTATACCGCAAGAAGTGGGCGGCCGAACTCGAACCCCGCAAGGTCGCCAACTTCGACGCCAAGGTGGTCGAGACCGACTCACCGACGAACCCCGGCGACAGTGGTGGGCCACTGTTGAACGACAAGGGCGATCTGATCGGTGTCACCCAGGGCGGTGCGATCAAGGCCCAGCAACTCAGCACGTTCATCGACGTGTCGGAGGTGAAGAAGTTGCTCACCGCGCGGGCGGTGAAGGACATCCGCGCCGAGAAGCCGGTGGTGCGGGTGGTCCGCGAGAAGGCCCTGCCCGTCGCCGACGGGGCCAAACTGTTCAAGGACGAGACGGTCGCGGTCGCATCCGAGGCGCTGGCGGACCTGTTCCAGAAAGACATCGACGTGATGGTCGAGACGCACGCCAAAGCGCCGGAGAACCGCTACGAGGAGGTGAAGGCGGCCACCCCCGCCGAGCGGACGCGCCTGTTCCGCGAGTGGACGCGGAACCGGATGGACAAGCAGGGGGTGAACAGCATCGGCATCCTCATTAGCAACGACCCGAAGTCACTGTACGTCGAGGTGTCGGCGGACGCGGCGAAGCAGTATCCGGAAGGGTTCGCGGCGCAGTTGCGGGACGCGCTCATCAAGGGGTTGAAGGTCGGCAAGCCCGACGACGGGCTGAAGGACGCGATCCAGTTGATCCAGGAAAACCGGGGCAAAAGCAAGGAATGAACACCGTTCTCTTTCTCTGCGACGACCTGATGTTCACTTCGAAGGTGACGGCCACCGGCCGCGCGGTGGGGGTCGCCGTCGGGGTGGCGCGAACCGCGCCGGCGGTCGTCCAGCGGGCGACGGCCGAACCGCCGGCGTGCGTGATCGTCGATCTGCACAACGCCACCTTGGATTTGTCGCAACTCTTGGCGGCGTTGCGGGCGGGGTGCCCGGCGATGCCCCGCGTCATCGGTTTCGGGTCGCATGTGAACAAGGAGTTGCTCGACGCCGCCCGCCTCGCCGGGTGCGATCTGGTACTGCCGCGGAGTCAGTTCGTGAAACAGTTGGAAGAGAAGATTGCGGAGTGGGCAGGGCCAGTCACGAGTTGAGAATATCCCGTATCGCGATGAGCGGCTTCGCGTACTCGTCCCACGTCAGGCCATCGACGGTGGCGGTCTGCTTGCCGGTCACGCCGTCCACGAGCGGGCCTTCCTTCACCATCACTTCGAGGATGCGCAACTCCGTCTCCGGGTCGAACAGGTCCGGCGGCGGCGCGATCCCGCGCAACACGAACACCCCGGCGGCGAGGGCATACGCCCCCCAGTTGCTCACCCCCGCGACGATCAGGTGATCCGTCGGCACGACGCAGTGAATCAGGTCGCCGTTGGGGATGTTCTTCACGATGGTCTCGTGCGGAATCTTCCCCATGCCGATCTCGTT
>JBBRUO010000247.1:0-8215 GCA_038247725.1 Gemmatales bacterium | reverse complement strand
GCGAACCTCAATCGGGAGATTGGGGTTCGTTCGTTTTTTTCCCCGAACCGAGCAGACGGTGGTTGCACCCCACCGGCCATTCCGCCACAATCGTACCAACATCCCCACCACCGGAGGCCTCTCCCATGCCTCGGGTCAACGCTCTCTTCGAATGCCTCGGTCTGGCCGTCTGCGAGAAGGCCCGCCGCGCCCTCACCGGCGACGGCCGATTCGGCGACGTGCTGCTCGACGTGGCGAAGGCGACGCTGGAGTACGCCAACAAGGAACTCGACGCGGCCGAGTTGCGACAGGCCCTGGGCGAAACGGCCGCCCTCACCCGCGACGGACTGACCGAACGTCTCGACCCGCTCCTGGACGGCTTGGCCCGCGTCCACGCCCTCCCGTTCCGCGTCGAACTGCGGGAGTACCTGGCCCTGCTGCCGGGCTGTCTCCGCCGGTTCCTGGCGCGGCCGTCGGACCCGACTGGAAAGTCGGTGCCCGACGCCGCGACGTTCACGCGGCCCGAAGACCTGCTGCCGCTCCTCCCGCCGCACCGCCCGCACCTGCACGCCACCCCGGCCGGGTTGGACGGCTGGCACCTGATCGAACCGATCGGGTTCGGCGAGACCGACGAGACGTGGCGGGCGACCGACCCGGCCCAGCCGGGCGCGGCGGCGGCCCTCACGTTCGTCGTGGACGAGGAGGCGCGGAAGGCCGTCCACGACCGGCAGAAGCTGTTCCACGAGGTGTTCGCCCTGACCGACGAGTCCGGCATCGTGCCCCTCCGCTCGGTGTACCTGGAGACCACCCCGCCGGCGTTCGACGCCCCGTACCTCACCGGGTACGATCTCGCCTCGCTCATGTGGGACTGGAAGTGGCGGTCCGACGCGGCCAAGCCGGACGCCGCACTGAAGGTGATGCGGCGGTTGTGCGACATCGTGGCGGCGGCGCACGCGAAGGGGGTCGTCCACCGCGACCTGAAGCCGGCCAACGTCCGCCTGCACCCGACCGACGGCGGGAAGTTCACCGTCTGGGTCGCCAACTTCGGGTGGGGGCAGATCGCCTCCGCGCGGGCGCTCCAGTTGTCGAAGGGCCACACCCCGCGCGGGGAGCAGTTGCGGCTGGCCCTCCGCGGCGCGCACACGGCCTTGTACGCCTCACCGCAGCAGACGAAAAAGGAAGCCCCCGACCCCCGCGACGACGTTCACGCGCTCGGCGTCATCTGGTATCAGTTGCTGAAGCGCGACCCGCACTCGGCGGCACCGTTCGGGACCGAGTGGGCCGAGGAGTTCGCGTCCGCCGGCGTCACCGACTCGCAGGCGCGGCTCCTGTCCGCGTGTCTGAGCACCCGCCCGGAGAAGCGGCCGGAGAACGCCGCCCGTCTGGGCGAGTTCCTCGCCAGCGTGGCCGTCGCCCCCGCCACCGGTGGCCCCGACGGGTCGAAGTTGATCCCCATCAAGGGGAAGTCCAGCGAACACCCGACCGGCTGGGATGTCGGGCCGGTGTCCGGCGGGCCGAAAAGCCAGGGACCGCTCAGCGGCAAACTCCGCGCGGCCGGGCCGCCGTCCGGCGGGCCGAAGACCAGCCGGGTGGGGATTCAAGCCACCCTCGCGGCGGCGGCGGTATCGTCCGGCCTCGGCTACGGTGGGCTGCCCAAACTGGTGAACAACTCGGTCGGCATGACGTTCGCCCTCGTCCCGCCGGGCACCTTCGAGATGGGGTCCGATCCGGGCGAACACGGTCGCCGCGAACACGAGGGGCCGCGGCACACCGTCACCGTCACGAAGCCGTTGTACTTGAGCGTCTTCCCGGTCACGCAGGAGCAGTTCGAAAAGGTGAAGGGGCGGAACCCGTCGGCGTTCACCAGGGCGCACGGCGGCGGGCCGGACCACCCGGTCGAGAGCGTGCCGTGGGCGGACGCGGTCGCCTTCTGCGAGCGGCTGACGCGATCCCACGACGAGCAGATGCACGCCCGCGTGTACCGCCTGCCGACGGAGGCCGAGTGGGAGTTCGCCTGCCGGGCGGGGACGACCACGGCGTACTCCTGCGGGGACCAGTTCGCCCCCACCGACGGGCACTACGCCGCCGGCGCGCACGGCCGGTCGGACGGGGAAGGCCGGACGGTGGCCGTCGGGCGGTTCGAGTCGAATCCCCTCGGCCTGCACGACATGCACGGCAACGTCCAGGAGTGGTGTTCCGACTGGTACGACGAGTATTACTATTTCGACAGCCCGGCGAAGGACCCACACGGGCCGCCGCCCGGCATGCTGAAGGTCGTCCGTGGCGGTTGCTGGACGACGTTCGGCAGCGACTGTCGCAGCGCCGCCCGACGCGGCCAAGACCCCGACAGCCCCGGCAACACCGTCGGCTTCCGCGTGGTGCTGGCGGTGGGGTGACGGACGCCGGGACGCGGGGGATCGCGGGACGGGGTTGACCTCCGCCCCGTCTCCTGGCTATCCGTTTGCCATGCTACCGTATTGCTGGTTCGGGTCGGGATTCCGTCGTGTCGCCTTGGTCGCCATTCTCCTCGCGGGTCGGGTGACGGCGGACGACGCCATTCCGGACGCACCGCCCGGACCACCGGTGACTCCGCCGGCCGAGCCGGCGACGCCTCCGAAACCGCAGACGGACACCGCCGACTTCGGGGGGATGGGCGGGCCGGGCGGCTCCCGCGGGCCGGGGTATACCGCCACCTGGTATCCGACTCGTCCGGTGAGGGGCGGAACGGGGTTCGGCGGGCTTCCCGCGTCGTTGGGGTTGGTCCGGCAGAATGTGAACGCCGGGGTGCCGCTGCTGATGTCCCCGCCCGACCTGCTGGTGTTGAACGCCCGCGTCGGGCACACCCTGTTTCAGACCGATGCCGTCCTGCCCGACACCGCCCGCCCGTTCCCGTCACAGTTGTGGAACGTGAACCTGGGCCTGCTGTACGTCCGCAAACTGGACGACGGCTGGTCGGCCGGCGGCCTGTTCGGCTTCGGGTCGAGCAGTGATCGCCCGTTCCACAGCGCCCGCGAGTTGAACCTGACGGCGATGGCGTTCCTCATCCGGCCGGCGTTCGGCGGGCGGGATTCCTGGCGGTTCAGCCTGTTCTACACCTCGGCCGGCGCGCTCAACTTCCCGATCCCCGGCGTCGCCTACCAGTGGAACCCGAACGAGCGGCTGAGCGTCGGGGTCGGCATCCCGTTCAGCGTGAACTGGCGGCCGACCGACGACTGGACACTCACCGCGTCGTACCTCCCGCTGACGAACGTGAACGCCCGCGTCACCCGCAAGCTCACCGACACCTGGAGTGGGTACGCCGCCTACGAGTGGCTGAACGAGTCGTACTTCCTGGCGGATCGGGAGAACCGCGTGGATCGGTTCATCGGGCTGGAGCAGCGGGTGTCGGGCGGCGTCACCCGCGAACTCGGCGACCGGTTCCTGGCGGACGCGCACGCCGGATACGCCTTCGGTCGCCGGTACGGCGAGGGGGCGAACGTGTTCGGCTCCCTCCGCGACCGCGTCGAGGTGAAAGGCGGGGCGTTCCTCGGGGCGTCGCTACGGATGCGATTCTGACCGCACCGTCGCCTGCAATTCGCCGGCGAGGAACACCGACCCGGTGACGCACACCAGCCCGTCGGGTGTCGTCGCGGCACGGGCGGCGATCCACGCTTCAATCGCGGTCGGGTGGAGGGAAAACGGCTTTCCCGGCGACACGTTCGCAAGCAGTTCGGCCAGCTTTTCGGGCGGCACACAGCGGGGGTTGTGGCCGTACTTGGTTAAGTGGAAGTGGTCGAAGTACTCGGCGAGGGTCGCCAGCATCTCCGCGTACTGCTTGTCCGACGACACCGCGAACACCACCCGCTTGGCCCCGGCCACCGGCACCCACTGACGTAGCGTTGTCACCAGGGCCGTGACCGACGGGACGTTGTGCGCGGAGTCCAGAACCACGACCGGCCGGCGGGAAATCACTTCAATGCGGGCGGGCCATTTCACCTCGGCCAACCCGCGCGCGACGGCGGTTTCGGGGATGTGCAACCCCGCGGCGCGGAGTTCGTGAAGCGCCGCGACCGCGACCGCCGCGTTCGCCGCCTGGTGGTCACCCAGGAGAGCGGGGGGGGTGGTTTTTGTTCCCCCCTCCCCCCTGGCCCCCCTCCCGCCAGGGGAGGGGGGAACCAGCAGAACCAGCCGCGCCCCGACCTCTGCGGCGACTTCCGCGATCACCTTCTGTGCCCCAGACTGCGTGACCCCGCTCACCACCGGCACGCCGGGCTTGATGATGCCGGCCTTCTGGTACGCGATTTCCTCCAACGTGTCGCCAAGTTGGGCCATGTGATCCATGCCGACGTTGGTGATGACCGACACCAGCGGGCGGCAAACGTTGGTGCTGTCGAACCGCCCGCCGAGGCCGACTTCGACCACGGCGACATCCGCCCGGCGGTGGACGAAGTGTAGGAATCCCAGGGCGGTGCTGATCTCGAAGAACGTCGGCGGCGGCCACGGCCCGCGTTCCAGTTCGAGCACGGCCGGCACGAGCCGGGTCAGGTGCGCGGTCAGTTCCTCCCGGCTGATTGGCACGCCATCGACCTGAATCCGCTCCTCGACCTGGACCAAGTGCGGCGACGTGAACAGCCCCACGCGGTAGCCAGCCGCGCGGAAGACCGCGGTGATCATCGCGCAGGTGCTGCCCTTGCCTTTGGTGCCGGTGACGTGGACAATCCGCAGGCGGTCGTGCGGGTCGCCGACGAGCCGCAGCAGCGCCCGCATCCGCTCCAACTTCAGGTCTTTCGCCCCGGCCGCGCGGACCTCGTAGTTGATCCGCTCGAACCAGAAGGCGATGGCTTCGTCGTAGGTCATGCGGACACGATAGGCGAACGGCGGCGGAGTTGGGAGAGATCCGGCGCGAGGGTCGCCGGCGACGCCCGCTCGCGGGGAAACGGTCGGGCGTGAAAAAAGCCCCCGGCGCGCGGCCGAGGGCTTTCGTTCATCATCACTTGGCGGCGTCGGGTCGTCGCCGCGACTTCTGGTCGGAGACGGCGACGGTGAACCCGCCGTGCATCTGGTCGCCGCGGGTGTACAGCCAGTCGTTGAGCATCTGGCGGGGCACCTTCACCGGCTGGCCCCGCTTGACGCTCTTCACGCACGCCGGGTCGTTGCCGAGTTGCCCGTAGATGGTGTCGTCGTCCACCCGCGACACCGTCAGCCACATGTACTCCTTGCCGAAGTCGTCGCGGAACGGGGCCTTCACGGCGAACGTCTCGTCCGGCTTGCGGTCGGCCAGCGCCTCCAGGAACTCGCCGAACCGCTGGTTCGCCTGGGCCACCGCCGCCACCAGCGTCGGGTCGTCGTCGTTCGGGTAGTTGGTCGGTACGGCGACGGCGGGGAGGCGGTTCGGCCGGGTGTCCGGCGGCGGCTGCTTGTCGGGCATCGCCGCCGCCTTCACCTTCCGCCGCTGGAAGGCGGCGCTGGGTCGGCGGTTGCCCGACGCCCGCGTGTTCAGTTCGGGTTTGTCCATGACCGAGACCCCCTTTTGCCACTTGTGCGGAGAAGGCAGTTGGTGTTTCATACCATGCGGACACGGTGTCCACAAAGTTCGTTTTCCAGGAATCGCGTGCCCCATGCCCCGAGACGTTCACACGGTCGCGGATTTGCCGCGGCTGTCGCCCCGCTCGCCCGACGCCCACAAGGGGACATTTGGGCGGGCCGTCATCGTCGCCGGCCGCCGCGGCCTGTCCGGGGCCGCCGTCCTGTGCGGGTCCGCCGCCGTGCGGGGCGGGGCCGGCCTCGTCACCGTCGCGTGCCCGCACGAAATCCAAGCGTGGGTGGCGGTCGGCAACCCGTGCTACATGACCGCCGGAATTTCGCACCACGTGGACGGTTCCTTCTCGCCGGCCGTCTCCGACGAATTATACGCGCTCGCGGCGGCGGCGGATGTCGTCGCCGTCGGCCCCGGCCTCGGCACCCACCCGACCACCCGCGACCTCGTCCGGCAGTTCCTCCTCGCCACTCCCGACACGCCCACGGTCGTGGACGCGGACGGGCTGAATGCCCTCGTCCCGATCCCGGAACCGCTCGCCAAACGGACCGCGCCTCTCGTGATGACCCCGCACCCCGGCGAGTTCGCGCGGCTGGTCGGCATGACGACGGAACAGGTGCAGGCGAACCGGCAGGGGTTGGCCGTCGGGTTCGCGATGAAGTGGTCGGCCGTGGTCGTGCTGAAGGGGCACCAGACCATCGTCACCGACGGCGACCGGGTGTACGTGAACGGCACCGGGAACCCCGGCATGGCCACCGGCGGCACCGGCGACGTGCTGACGGGGCTGATCGCCGCGCTGGTCGCGCAGAAGGTGCCGGCGTTCGACGCGGCGGTGCTGGCGACGTGGGCCCACGGCCGCGCCGGCGACCACGCGGCGGCCGAGTTGGGCCAAGTCGCCCTCACCGCCGCCGACGTACTGACGTACCTGCCACGGGCGCTGCGGGAAGTGGGCGGGTGACGGCACCGCTCACTTGATTTCAGTCAGGCGGATCTTGCGGTACTCCATCTGCCCGCGATCCGCCTCCAGCCCAATGGGACCGGTCGCCGGCACCTTCATCGCCTTGTTCAACACTTCCCCGTTGCAGGTGCATTCCGCCGTGGTGCCCTTCACGACCACCACGATCTCGTTCCAGTCCTGCGGCTTGTACTTCTTTAACTCCTTGTACGGCCCGGCCACGAGGTAATCGCGGACCTGGAGCTGCGGCCCGCGGACGAACAGCCCGCTGTCGGCGTTCACCGCCGCGCGGAACTCCAGCCGCAGCTCGAAGTCGGTCGGGAACTTCGCGGTCGTCCAGAGCTGTTTCGTCCCCTTGCCGGGGTTGACCACGAGCACGCCGTCCTTCGCCGAGTACCGCTTGTCGGACGCCTCGGTCTTGCCGTCGAACACCTCGAACTGGTCGCCGGCCTTGTAGCCCCAGCCGGTGAGGTCCTTGCCGTTGAACAGTTCGACCGCGGCCGCCGCCGGCTTCGGCTCCTGGGCCGGCACCGGACACGCGAGAACGAACAGGACCGGGAGTGCGGCGACGCCGAGAGTCCGGAACATGGGAAGCCTTGGGTGGGAGGAGGGAGGCCGGGTCAGTCTCACCGCCGCGTGGGTCGCCGTCAACTCGGATTCCCCGGCTCCCCGGCGAACCCGCGACATTGCCGGAACGAAACAAGCCCCGGCCCGCCGAAGCGGGGACGGGGCCTGTGACTTCCTGGCACGGCTTGGCGTGTTAGTACCGCTTGCCGCCACCGCCGCCGTAGCCGCCACCACCGCCACCACCGCCGTAACCGCCGCCACCACCACCACCGCCGTACCCACCACCGCCGCCGCCGCCGCGCGGCCGCTCTTCCTTGGGCTTGGCCTCGTTGACGGTCAGCGCGCGGCCGCCGGACATCTGTCCGTTCAGCCCGTCGATGGCCGCCGTGGCTTCCTGGTCGCTTCCCATCTCAACGAACCCGAACCCCTTCGACCGGCCGGTGTCGCGGTCGGTGATGACCTGGGCCGTCTGGACGGTGCCGAACGCGCCGAACATCTCGCGGAGTTCGGCCTCCGACACGTCGTACGACAGGTTGCCGACGTACAGTTTCTTGCTCACGGGTGCTCACTTCGGGGCCTTCCGGCCCGGGAACGGACGGCGCGGCCGGATGGCCGACGCCGATCAGGGAGGGACGACCCCGGCCAGCCGGCACGGTGCCGGGCGGGACGCGACAGGTCTGACGAAGCGAAGGTCTTGGAGACGGGCTGTGAGGCGGGTGGCTCAGAGCGGCGGGACCAAGAAGGATCGGCTCGGGACGAGGCGGGTCGTCGATTCCTGAGTGGCGGGTGATCCCGCCATGAATGCAGTGTATGCCGGATCGGGCACCGCGCGAATGGCGAATCGCAACTTGGTTGGCAAGTTCTTTTGGGGCCGCGTCGGCCGGTCAGCCCCGAAAGTCTCGTCGCTGGAAGGTCATGAACCGCGCGTCGTTCTTGTGCGGCGACTCGCCCACGCGGGTCCGTTTCGCCTTGGCCAACTTGTAACGGTAGTTGTTGGTGATCGGGTCCGGCACGCGGTGGGCAGCCGGCCGTCGGAGGCCATGAAGAACGGTTCGGTCAGGTGCTCGCGGAACACGATGGAAGGTCGTCCGCACTCTCCGAGTGCGGGTCTTCGGTTGTGGGTCTTGAAGGTCGTCCGCACTCAATGCGTGCGGGTTTTCGGTAGCGGGTCTTGAAGGTCGTCCGCACTCTCCGAGTGC
>JBBRUO010000246.1:0-8255 GCA_038247725.1 Gemmatales bacterium | reverse complement strand
TCCACGTTGTTGCCGAAGTTCGCTTCCGCCTTCGTAAGCTCATTGCCCCAGTAATAGGCCTGCTTGTTCCCCTTCCCACCCCGACACGCATACTCCCAACGATCCTCCTGCGGCAACACGAACTTGGCCTTCCCCCCGAACGCCTTCGCCACGCCCGCTCGCCCGTTCAACTTCCCCAAAAACGTGTCGTCCCCGCCCGCCCCCAACTCGCCGCAAATGTCATCCCATCTCACCCGCTCCGCCGGGAAACGAGTCGTGTCCAATCCCGCCACACGATCCCGATAGACCTTGTCCGTACCGTCCTTGTGGAACGCGAACGGTGTCGTCCCCATCACCCCCGTCCACTCCCCCTGCGTCACCGCATACTTCCCCAACCAAAAACCCGCCTTCTCCTCGTACTTCCCACGAACCCCCTCCGCCCCCGACGCCAGCCACGCCGGTGTCTCCTTCATACTCAACTGCTTCATCACCTCATCCAGCTCCGCCTTCGGCGAACCCAGTTGCGCCGTCCCCTTCGGGATGTAGCAGAACTTCATCTTCACCCCGTTGGCGATCTCGAACTCCCGTTCCTCCCCCGCCTTCGGCTCGCCCGCCGCACTTGCCAGTACGAACTTGTCCGGGAAGCCGCCGAACGGCTGCGGCACTTGGTGCTCGTTTTCCCGCAGCGTCGGGAACAAGTCGCGGGACTTCGCCCTTACCACGTCGCCGATCTCGTCCGTCATCCGCGCCCACACCAGGTTGCCGTCCTTATCCCGGCTCTTCTCGTCCGCCATCGCCGTCAGCACCGCTTGGAAGAACAGCCCGTGCCCGTCCCCCGCCTTCTCGTGCTCCCGCGCCGCCTGCCGGTCGCTCGCCGCGAACATGCCGCCCACGTTCGGCCGCAACGACACTACCATCTTTCGGTCGATGATCGCCCCTTTCGTGCCGTCCCGGTTCTCCGCGAAGCTGCGGCATGCATCCACCAGCAGCAACGCCTTCGCTTTCCCGCCGTCGAAGGTCTTTAGCACCGCATTCAGCGACACCTGCGTGCTCGGCTTCCCGCTCTCCGCCCGCTTCGGGGCGAAAAACGGCACCTCCCGCTTTCGCTTCACCGACTTGCCGTCGTCGTCCTTGTCGTCTTCCTCGACTTTGATCTGCTCGCCGTGCCCGCTGAACGCCACCAGAATTTGGTCGTCGGCGTCCGTCACGTCGCGGAACGCGAACCGCTTGTTCTCCTCGCTCTTGTCGATGAGCGTGGCATCGATGTTCGCCCGGCTGGCCTCCGCGTTCCCGGTGCCCGACCCCAGCAGCAGGATCACTTGGAACCCGGCCGCTTCGAGCTTCTCCTTGAGCACGGTCATGTCCGCCTCCGCGAACTTCAGATTCTCGAACGGCTTGTTCACGTACCCGTTCACGCCGATCAGCACGGCGATCTTCTTTCCCTTCTTCAACTCCGCCTTCACCGGCGGTTGGGCGACGGCCGAATCCACGATCGGCAACAGGGCCGCGAGCAGCAGCGGAAGCACGAGGAGGTGGCGCATGGGAAAAGCCTCGGTGGGATCGCGAGCGAGTACCTGTGGGCGGGGAACGCCCACAGGTGGTTTGTTTAGCGGCTGTACCGGACGGTGACGAACTCGTTGATGTCGCCCAGCTTGAACTCGACGACCTTCTGCTTGAAGGGGATCACGTCGCCGGGTACCGTCTCTTGGCTCCCCTTCTCGCCCGGTTGCTTCTCGCGGGCCAACCCGAGACAGATCGTACCGACCTTGCCCTGGCTTTGCGTCGGGAATTTGCTCGCCGCCCCCTTGCCGTGTTCGGTGGTGAGGAAGCCGAACACCTCGCCGGGGTCCAGGTTCTTGTGGTACCCCTCGATGGTGATCTCCTTGCCGGCGTCCACCACCCACATCTTGAACTTCGGTCGGCCGTCGGTCTTGTCCTCGCTGAACGCGAACTGGTCGATGCCGTCCAGGTGCAGGAAAATGCCCAGGCGGCAGGCGTCGTTGTTCTTCACCCGCACCTGGTAGTAGTGTCCCTTCGGAATCTCGACGAATGGCAGGCCGGGGAACTGCTTGTCGTCCAGCGTGGCGGTCAGCGGCGCGAACGGACCCTTCGCGGTCGCCCCGCACAGGATCTGTACGTCGTAGTTGCTGCCCTCGGCCGCACGGACGACGCTGCCCTTGACGAACGCCGTCACCTTCGGCGGCACGCCGGGCTTGGTCGGGACGGTTTGGAAAGCTCGCCGCCGGCTCTCCTCGTTCGGTTTGCCCTCGCCATCGCCGTCCGGCTTGTCCACCCCCGTCGCGCCGATCAGTCGCTTGAAGTCGTCGGCCTTACGGACGAACCCCACGAACTCCGGGAACCCCTTCACCGTGCTGCCGGCGGCCAAATCCTTGATGACCGCCACCAGCTTGATGACCTTCACGCCGGCCGCCTTCGGGTCGTCGACTAGGTAGTAGTCGGCCTTCAGTTCCAGCTTCGCCTTGACGTTCACCAGCAAGCCGAGTTCCAGCACGACGGCGCTGGTGAGCATGCCGCCGGCCTCGGCGTGGTCGATCCCACTACCGGTGAAGTGGCCGACGCGGATGCCCAACTGCTCCCGCTTCTGCAGCACCGCTTTCACGTTCTCCGACAAATCGACGGCCAGTTCGCGGACGCCTTCCGCCTTCGATTCATCCGCTCGCACTCCGCC
This sequence comes from Gemmatales bacterium, assembly GCA_038247725.1. Taxonomy (GTDB): domain Bacteria; phylum Planctomycetota; class Planctomycetia; order Gemmatales; family Gemmataceae; genus JALHQU01. Next base: position 5,587 of record JBBRUO010000246.1, on the reverse strand, counting down.
GGCCAACGCGCCGAGGGCGAATACCGTCAGCAACAGTTTCGATGCGTACATCCGCTTGTCTCCGTGAGGGGTTGAGTTCGGGGTCATTTTTTCACCGCCCGGCCGAACGAGGTGAAGCCGAGTTGCTCGGCCACCTCTTGCATGAGCGAATCACCGTCCACCGCTTCCCACTGGTAGCGGCCGACCAGCCCGCCGGGCCGCCCCAGCGGTTCCAGGCCGAGTTCCTTCATCTTCTTCTCGCCGATCTTTTTCGACACGTCGTCCGTGTTTTCCAAGTACAGTTCCGCCGCCACCGCTTTCAGATCCAAATACCCGCGGCGGTACGGGATCGACACCTCCGACACCGGCTCCTTGAACTTGCCCAGCGGCGTGTCCTTGTCCGCGCCGACCTTCAGGAACGGCCCGACGGCTTTGTCCAGCGCGTCGGTGAACCGCTTCTTGTCCTCCTCGATCCGCTTGTCGAATGCCTTCTTCTCCGGGTACAGCCGCTTCGTCTTCTCGCCGGCCTCGCCGAATACCGCGTGGTTGTCGCGGATGAAATCCGTGAAGCCGATCATGCCTTGCGTGTGGCACGCCATGCAGCTCACGCCGTTGACGATGGCCGGGGTGCCGCTCACCCGCTTGTCGTCGCCGACGATGTCGATCGGTCCGGCGTCGATCCGCTCGTCCTTGTTGTTCACCAGCAGGTACGCTTGCAGGCCGTTCGGCAGGTTGAAGATGATCTCCCCGCCGTCGTGCTTGAACACCTGGTTCGGGAACGGGTGGTGCTCGAAGTTCGGCCCCAGCGGGAACCGCGTCAGGTTGGCCCGGCCGGTCTCGGGGAAGAAGTCGTAGCTCTTCCAGTAAGCGCCGTGCTTGGCGTCGTGCCGCTCGACCATGCGGTTCTGCCCGCTGATGCCGCTCTTGGCGAACCCGGCCCGCAGCAGCTTGTCCGCCTTGAAGTTCGCCGGGATGTCCACGCCGAGTTCCTCTTCCAGCACCTTGGCGTTCTTCGGCAGTTTCAAGAGGTCGTGGTACAGCGGCGGCCGGCTGGCGGTGGCGATGAACCAGTCGGCCCGCAAGATCGGCAACAGGGTGCCGGTGTCGCGGACGATCTCCTTGTCCAGCTCCCGCAGGTCGCGGTCGGGGTGGCTGCCGTACTTCAGCCCGTACGGGTAAGCGTCCACGAGTTGCTTCCACTGCGTCTCGCCGTCCCAATCCACCTCGCGCAGGTCGAAAGTGTACAGCGTCTCGGACTTGTCCACCGCCTCCGGCACCACGATCCGCGGCTTGCGGCTGAGGCTGTTTAGCACTTTGGACAGCGCCGCCCGGTGGTAGCGCAAGTCTTCGTCCGTGGTTCGCGGGTCGTTGTGTTGGTTGGCCAAGGTGAAGAACCGCAGGTGTTTGCGGTCTTCCGGCTGGGCTTTGGCCAGGTGATCACGGACGGCGGTGAGTTCGGCCTTCAGGGGGCGGAACGGGCGGGCGACGGCCTCCGGGAACGGTGAGGCCCCGGCTACGATCCACTTTTCCAGAACCTTGCGTTCGGCATCGCCGAAGGTTTCGCGTTCGCTGGAACCCTTTTGCGGCATGCGTTTCTGTACGGCGTCCCATAGTGGGGATTTGGCCAAGCTGTTCGCTGTCACCACCGGCGGTTCGTCGCCGACGGGCTTCAGCAGCGCGTCGTGCCGGGTTACGTCGAACTTGTATTCGTTGCTCGACCCCTCCCCACTGTGGCAGCGGTAGCAGTGGGTCTTGAGAACCTGCCTCGCGCTGGCGGCGAGGGCTTTGGGGTCGTCGGCCGCACGGCACGGTGGGCCGAGGGTGACGGCGACGGCTAGGAGTGTGGCCGTCACGAGGCGGGGGATCACGGGGGAATCTCCGAAGGGAAGGGACCGGCGGACAGGGAAACGACGACGGCCGGCAAATGTTCCCGAAAAAGCAAAACGGGGCGTCGTCGATAGCAACCCTGTGAACGGCGCCTCGTCTGGCTAGGGGCGTCAGTATAATAAAGGTTCAAATTGCCGGTTCCCGAAAAAACCGGGAACATTCCCCCCGACTGTTCGTTATCCTGACGGAACCGGCGCACTATCGCCGCGCCATTCGCCTCGGAGGGATATCCCATGCGCCTGCTACTTCCACTGATCGCCTTGGCCGCCGTACTGCCGTTCGTGGAGTCCGTGTCCGCCCAGCCGAAGGCCGAGGTGCGGAAGGGGAAGAAGATCGCGGTGCTGGTGGGGGTGAATGAATATCTGAATAAGCCTCTGGAGAACCTGAAGTACGCCGAGCAGGACATGATCGAGTTGAAAGAGAAATTGGAGAAGGCCGGTTTCACCGTGATCATGCTGCTGGGGTCGGGCACCGGGGATGCCGAGGCGAGTCGCAAGAACATCCACGCTACTTTGATTGACAAGCGGGAGGAGAACCCGACCTTCGCCTTCCGCGATGTGACGAGTGAGGAGGATACGATCTTGATTGCGTTCTCCGGCCACGGCGAGCAGATCGAAATCGACGAGGCCGACGACGAGGGCAAGAAGGCCCAGCGGGAAGTTCCTTTCTTCTGCCCGAAGCGAGCCGAGTCCGGGAAGCCGAGTACGCAAGTGTCGCTCAACGAAGTGTTGCGGACGTTCAACGGCGGGAAAGCCAAAGCCCTCTTACTGGTGGATGCCTGTCGCAGTTACGCCAAGAACTTGGAGAGCACCAAAGGGGCGGTCATCGACCGCAAACGGGTCGATTCACTCCGGCCGAACGTCGCAGGCATGTTCGCCTGTTCGGATCGCCAGCGGGCCATCGAGTCTCCGGGGGCCGGGGCCAAGGGGCACGGTCTCTTCTTTTACGGCGTGCTGCAAGCGATGGATCACGAAAAATCTCGCGATGGCGAGGGCAATGTGGTCTGGACGAGGATGGTGGACGAGATCGCCGACACGGTGCAAGCGAAGTCGAAGGAGCTTTTTCCGAACATGGCGGACGACTATCGACAAGTGCCGCAGCCCTTCGGCGGGTTCTCCCGGAAGTTCGTGCTGGTAGCGGCGGCAGCCGCGGGCGAGCCGAAGGCGGGGGAAGTGCGGAAGTTCGAGGTGGCTGCCGGGGTGTTCATGGAGTTTTGCTACATCCCGAAGGGGAAGGCGACGCTGGGTTCGCCGAAAGAGGAGAAGGACCGGGGCGAGGACGAGAAGGAGCATGAGTATGAGGAGAAGGCGGGTTTTTGGTTGGGGAAGTATACGGTGACGCAGGGGGAGTGGACGGGGGTGATGGGGAAGAACCCGAGCTACTTCGTGCCGACGGAGGCGACGGTGAAGAAGGCGGGGATCGCGGACACGACTCGTTTCCCGGCGGAGCAGGTGAGTTGGGACGACATTTGCGGGAAGCTGGGGGCGGGCGGGGACGACACGTTTTTGGGGAAGTTGAACGCGCGAGCGGGTGTGGTGAAGGCGTTCGGGGGGAAGGCCAAGTTCGTGTTGCCGCACGAGGATCGTTGGGAGTATGCGTGTCGGGGTGGGAAGGGGAACAAGCAGGCCTATTACTGGGGCAATGAGCTTACGAAGGCGGAAGCGAACTTCGGCAACAACGTGGGTCGAACGACGGCGGTGGGGGAGTACGAGAAGGCGGCGAAGCATCCGTGGGGCTTGTGCGACATGAGCGGGAACGTCTTCCAGTGGTGTGATAACTTGTACAGTACTTCTAGCACGAGTCGTGTCCTGCGCGGCGGCTCCTGGTACAGCTTTCCGGTCTACTGCCGCGCCGCGTTCCGCAACGGCCTCGCGCCCGCGGATCGCTACGACATCGTTGGGTTTCGCTTGTGTGCTGTCCTGGACTAGTTATACTGTACTCTTTTACCCTATTACTCTTTTCCCTTCTTCTCTTTTTACTGTCTTCGCCTTGTTTCTCGCGGCCGGAGGCCGCGCTCGAAAAATTTTGGGGTTTTGGTGGGCGAACCGGCGGGCTTACGCCGCGCGGTTCGCGGAACGAAACGAGGACCGCTATGGAAGACGAACCCGTATGGTCGCCGTCGGGGTTACACTGCCGGCACCTGATCGTCTGCCGGACCATCTGGTTCGACCCGGCGAAACCGGAAGACGACTTCTCGCTCGGCCGGTTGGTGGTACGGCTGATGGCGGAGTCGGCCGACCGCTTCCCGCTACGGGTGGCCCGGCTGTTCCTGTTCGCCCAACTGTTCGGCACGCCGGACGAATACCGTGTGTTCTTTCGCCTCGCGCGCATCGACCGCGATGACCTCGGCGAGGAAGTCGAAGTGCCGTTGGGCCGCGACGGGGAACCGCTGGAGTTCCGCTTGCCGCGCCCCGTTGTCGTGAGCGGGTTACAATTGGTGGACGCCTTCGCCGTCCCGCTCACTGACGTGACGTTCCCCGAACCCGGTCTGTACGAGTTCCAACTGTGGCGGGGCGACGGCGACGAGCCGATCACCGCCGAACGCCTGGAGGTTTTCGCATGACCACGCCCACCCCCGGAACGTACCAACTCGGTAGCGGCGGTCGGCTGACCGTGTTCGAGCCGGTATCCGCCACCAACCCGCCCGCCGGCTCCGAGAGTTGGCCGTTGGCGAACCTGACGGAAGCCTCTCGGCTGTCCCTGTTCTCTCCGCTCCCCGGCGCGACGGAACGGCGGTCGGAGATCGAAACGCTGTCCCGTCAACTGGCCGACCGACTGGCCGCCGTGCCGGTGGAACAACGGGCCGAACTGGTGGCGGCGGTGAACGCCGAGATCGCTCGCGCGCTGGCCACCGCCAGCTGACGAATGCTCCGCTGGCCGAGGGGTTCGTATCCTGACGCCATGAGTGCGCCCGACCCCACCGATGAGCAACTGGCCCGCCGCGCCGCCGCCGGCGAGCGTGCGGCCACGACGGCCCTCGTCGAGCGTTATCGAACGATTCTGGTCGGCTACGTGCGGAGGTGCCTTAAAGTCCCGGAACAGGACATCGACGACATAGCCGGCGACACGTGGGAGCGGGCACTCAGGAAGATGCACCGACGGCAGGAAGGGAACTTCCTCGCATGGCTCCGGACGATCGCCCTGAACGTCGTTCGCGACCGCGCCAAGAAGAAGCGGCCGGCGGTCGATTCCGAGGTGGTCGGATTGGTCGCCGCCCCCGAAGAGCAACGACCCGAAGCGAACCCGAAACTGCCGGGGTGCCTGGACCGACTGAAGGACGCCAGCCCGAAGTATCACGCCGCCATAATCGCGGTGTACTACGAAGGCCAACCGCAAGACGAGGCCGCCGCGGCTCTGACCGTCGAGCCGGGAACGTTCCGCACGCAACTGTTCAAGGCGAAGGCCCACCTGCGGACCTGCCTCGAAGGTGGAAACCGATGACCGCACTCCTCGCCATGCCCGACGACCCCGTTGCCATCCCGGAATGGCTGGACGGGGCACTGCTCGGCCCGGACCTGCCGGCACTCGTGGCCGAACTCCGCGCCGTCCACCGCCCCGGCCCGACGCCGCGACTCGACGCCGTATTCGGTAACGACCGCGAGGCGTTCCTGGCCGGCGGCTTCTCGGCGATCCCCCCGAGTGTCCGGCGGAACCTCCTCCGCAACCCGGATTTACTCCCGGAACTGGCCGAGTTGGTGTTCGCCGAAGGCGGCGACCACTG